>RBKG01000133.1 GCA_003640335.1 Porphyromonas sp. | reverse complement strand
TTAGAAGAGATTGATTTAGGCTCTCTAAATCTTGAGTTTAAGCATTTTATTGCTGATAGCCATAAACAAGGTATACGATGGGAGGCAGGAGATAATCACGTTTTTTCGTTCGCCCCTCTAGCTCAATACGATGAAATTTGCCTTGGAGGAATGTTTTTTGACGAGGATCATTACGCTCCCCGCTTTGCTGGAGCTGTATGTCCCCTCTTTTCGATGAGAGCTCCCGACGATTTCGGCATAGGTGATTTTGGTGTACTTAAACATGCTGTTGATTGGGCTCATCAAGCTAGTTTGCATGTTTTGCAGTTACTACCGATAAACGACACGACATTTTATAGAGATAAACGCGATTCATATCCATATAATGCGATTTCTGTCGATGCCATTCATCCGATATACATAGATTTACAGGCTCTTCCGAAGTTGAAAGATAAGAAACTTCAGCAAGAGTTTGAGGTAGAAGCACAAAGGCTAAGACAGTCCGCAACTGTAATGTATCCTGAAGTCCTCGCACTAAAAGAGAGGTATTTTAGGCAACATTTCAACGAATATGGCGTAACTACTCTAGAAACAAAAGGATTTAAGGATTTCGTTCAAGACAATCAATCTTGGCTATATCCCTATGCTGCATTTTGTATTCTAAGAGATAGATACCCTAATAAATCTTTTGGGGAATGGGGGGAGTATGCGATCTACGATACTCATAAAGTAATGGATTTACTTGAGCATCCTGCCACAAAATCGGAAACCGCTTATCAGCTATATCTACAATATACATTAGCACAACAGCTCTTAGATGTTTGTACCTATGCAGAAAAGAAGGGAGTACTGCTAAAAGGAGATTTACCTATAGGGGTTGCTCCTCATAGCCTTGAGGTCTGGGTTAATCCTGAGCTATTTAATACGGATAGAAGTGCAGGAGCTCCACCCGATGCTTTTGCTACAGATGGTCAGAACTGGGGATTTCCTACTTATAACTGGGAACGAATGTATGCCGATGATTTACAGTGGTGGCGCAATCGTTTCTCTCGTATGTCGGCATACTTTAAAGCCTTTCGTATTGACCATATTCTAGGGTTCTTCCGTATTTGGGAAGTACCTAAATATCAAAAGTCAGGCTTATTGGGACATTTCTCGCCTGCACTCCCCCTAGAAATCGGTGCTTGGGCAGAGCAATTGGGTGATATCAAAAATAAAGAGATACTTATCTTCCCTAACCTAACAAAAACTGATGCCAACAAAATATTTGGCTCTTATCTAGAGAGTTTGCTTGAGCAACAATATCTTCTTCCTATTGAAGGTGAAGAAAATTACTATCGCCTATCACATGGGAGGCAACAGGATTGGCTAAGCCTTGAACCTCAGATATCATTAGGAGGGAGGGAAACATTACAAAAACTCTCTGAACTATGTAAGGAAATAGCTTTTGTACAGGATATTTCGAATTCGGAGCTGTATCATCCAAGAATTTCATTTGAGCAAACCAATCTGTTTGCATCTTGGCCTATCGAAAGACAAGATAGATGGCGTGAGATAAGTCAAACCTTTTTCTATGAAACTCATAATGAGCTTTGGAAACATACTGCTTATAGAAGGCTTACCCCTCTTCTAGAGTGTACCGATATGCTCGTTTGCGCAGAAGACTTAGGCATGATACCAGCTACAGTTCCAGAGGTTCTTAATAAACTTGAGATTCTCAGTCTTGACCTAGAGCGTATGCCCAAAATGATAACGTCTAATGGTTGGATGAGCTTAAAAGAACTCCATTATAATTCAATCTGCACGACTTCAACGCATGATATGCCTCCTCTGAGATTATGGTGGAAGCAGCTTGGAGAAGCTCAAGGAATATATCTTGCAGAACAATTACCTGAACGCACGCTAACCGTAGACTCTGCCCAAGAGAATATATTTGCTAGCATCGTATCAGCTCACATTATGTCCCCTGCGATGTTCGTTATCTTACCAATTCAAGATTGGATGAGTATCAACGCTGAACTACACCTGCAGGAGCCAGAGGAAGAGCAAATTAATCACCCAGAGGATGCGAATCAATATTGGAATTATCGCCTTCCCATAGATATGATTGAGGCTCAAACAAAATATAAACACTGGACCCAAGGCATTCGCTATATGCTTCAGGTCGTTAATAGAGAATAGTCGTAACAAACATTACAATAATAATCAATTATGAGCGCAACACTTACGCACACAAACTTTTGTTTCCCTACACAAACAGGGGTCTATCATGGTAAAGTAAGAGATGTTTACTTTCTTGGTGATGAGAAAATAGCAATGGTTGCAACAGACAGAATATCGGCTTTTGATGTAGTTCTGCCTAAAGGTATTCCTTTTAAGGGGCAGGTATTAAATCAGATAGCAACATACTTCTTAGAAGCAACAAGCGATATCGTTCCTAATTGGCTCATTTCAAGTCCGGACCCAATGGTTTCATACGGTCATAAGTGTGAGCCTTTCAAAGTAGAGATGGTTATTCGCGGTTATCTTACAGGAAGTGCTTGGAGAGCTTATAAGGCAGGTGAACGCAGTTTGTGTGGCATTCAGCTACCTGAAGGAATGAAGGAAAACCAAGCCTTCCCTACTCCTATAATTACGCCTACGACGAAAGCCGATGAAGGACATGATGAAAATATCTCTCGTGAAGAAATTATCGCGCAAGGACTAGTTAGCGAGGAAGACTATAAGCAACTAGAAGCATATACTCTTGCTCTCTTCGCTAGAGGACAGCAGATGGCAGACGAACGTGGTTTGATACTTGTCGATACTAAATACGAATTCGGAAAGAAGGATGGCAAGATTTACCTAATCGACGAAATTCACACACCTGATAGTTCTCGCTACTTCTACAAAGAAGGTTATCTCAAACGATTTGAAGCAGGCGAAGAGCAAAGACAATTATCCAAAGAGTTTGTGCGCCAATGGCTCATTCAAAATGGCTTCCAAGGTCGTGAAGGAGAGCGTGTACCTGAGATGACACCTGAATATTGCCAAAGCGTAAGCGAACGCTACATTGAGCTCTACGAACATATCACAGGCAAAAAGTTTGTAGCAGAAGCTGCTACAGATTTGAATGCACGTATTGAAACTAATCTAAAGGAGATATTATCCTAATGACAGTAAACCCTTATAACGACGAAGAACAAAAAGTAAGTCAGGTGCAACGCATGTTTAATCGCATTGCACCTACTTATGATAAACTTAATCGAATTATTAGTCTTGGACTTGATAACTCTTGGCGTCAACGAGCCATAGAGTTACTTGCGCCCTTTCAACCTAAAGAACTTCTTGATATTGCCACTGGCACTGGAGATTTAGCCATTGACCTTGTTCGTACTATCCCTAGCATTAAGTCTATCATTGGTGCGGATATATCAGCTGAGATGATGCGCTATGGTCAAGAGAAAGTCCGTAATCTTGGCATGGAGGAAATCATAAGCTTTCAGCAAGAGGACTGTACAAATCTAAGTTTTCCTGATAAGTCTTTTGATGCAGTCACAATAGCCTTTGGAATACGTAATTTCGAAGATATTCCCCAATCAGCTAAAGAACTTTATCGAGTACTTAGACCAGGGAAACCTGTGGTGATATTAGAACTGACAGAGCCCAAGAATAAGATACTAAAGTTGGGATATGACTTCTATACTTCAAAGTTTATTCCTTGGGTAGGTCGCAAGATTAGTGACGATGATAATGCGTATGACTACTTGCCTAAGAGTATAGCTGCAGCTCCTCAGCGAGAAGCCATGCTCCAGATCTTCAAAGAAGCAGGATTTACGGAGACCTACTATAAGAGCCTATTTCCAGGCACATGTACAATCTACGTCGCAGTCAAGTAATCCCGTCCCTATTATATACAACGAAGAAGAGCGAGAGTTGGAATATCCGACTCTCGCTCTTCTTTTATTTTAATCAAACCTATTGATTATAGGCTTAGAGCTGTGCTTGGTTTGAACTTAATGCTCTTGCTAGCTGGGATTTGAATTTGAGCCTTAGTACGAGGGTTGATACCTGTACGAGCAGCACGTTCGCTTACTGAGAAAGTACCAAGACCTACAATAGCAATCTTTTCACCCTTCTTAGCTTGCTCATGTAGCACTTCAGCAAAAGCATTAACAGCCTTCTGAGCATCAGCCTTAGAGATACCTGCCTTAGCAGCTAGTTCTGCAACAAAATCTGACTTGTTCATCTTCTTATTAGAATAATTATTAGTTTGACATTAACTCTACATCAGAACCCTCTTGTTATAGAGAGCTTTTATGCTTCAAATGTACTAACAATCTTTTGAATACCAATAATAATCAATGTTATAATTCAAAAAAAACTGCGAGAAAATGATTTTAAGACCCTACAAATCATCTTCAATAGCACTACTCTTAGAGTAAGCTGATGGTTTTCCTTCGAAAAAGTCTGTTTTGATTAGATTAGCATTACTGTACTGAGAAACCCAATTCATACTTGCAGGCTCTTGTTCGTAACCAGGGAACAGAATACCAAAACCAAGGTTTTCGCTACGCTGGTTAGCAAGATACTTGATGTAGTCACCTACCATTTGCATCGTAAGTCCATCGATATTCTCTCCAATAACATATTCCCCCCAAGCAATCTCTTGCTCTGCTCCTGTACGAATCATATTACGGAAAGTTTCAATAGCTTCCTCTGTAAAGAGTTGAGGTTCTTCCTTTCGTAATTCCAAAATCATTGAACGGAATAACCAAAGGTGTGTATTCTCGTCTCTATTGATATAACGGATTTCTTGCACAGAACCTGGCATCTTACCATTACGTCCAAGATTGTAGAAGAACATAAAGCCAGAGTAGAAATATACCCCTTCTAAGATATAGTTGGCCACCATTGTCTTGAGGAGCTGATATGGGCTTTGTGATTCTTGGAATTCATTATAGATATCCCCGATGAACTTGTTTCTCTTCAAAAGGTGCTCATCATCCTTCCATTGATAAAGGATGTTGGTACGTTCTTCTGGAGAGCAGATACTATCAAGCATATAGCTATAGCTCTGAGAGTGGACAGCTTCTTGAAAGGCTTGTATTGTCAAGCATAGATTGATTTCATTTGCTGTTATGTACTCAGCTACATTCGGAAGATTAGCAGTTTGAATACTATCAAGGAAGATTAGGAAAGATAGAATCTTATCATAAGCAACCTTTTCTGCTTCTGAGAGATTACGATAATCCTTTACATCCTGGCTTAGATTGATTTCTTCTGGAATCCAGAAGTTATTCATTGCTTGTCTATACCAATCTGAAACCCAAGAATACTTCATGTTATTGAAGTCATTGAGATTTGTAGTATTACCATTTATCATTCGACGCTTGGTTACATCTACATCTCCATGCTCGTTAAAGAGAGCTTTCTTTTTAAGTTCAGCCATACTGCTTAATTATATTTTGTTGTTTGAGAATAGTTTTATTACGATGCACATGATTCGCATTCTTCCACTTCCAAAGAGCGACTACGCACATAGTACAAAGTCTTAACACCCTTCTCCCAAGCCCTAATATATAGGTCTAAGATACGGCGGAAGCTATAATCATGAGTAATGAATAAGTTTACTGACTGCGACTGGTCCAAGTGACGCTGGCGAACACCTGCAGCATCTACAACCCACTCCTGCTCTATTTGGTGAGCAGTCTTATACATCCAGAAAGTTTTATCTGATAATTCAGGTGCTACACGAGGAATAATGCTACCCTTCTTCTCTTCAAGGAAGAACTTATTCATAACAGGGTCAATACCTGCAGTTGTTCCTGCAATAATAGAAGTTGAGCTTGTTGGAGCTATTGCAAGCAAATAAGAGTTTCTCATTCCGCAAGCAACCTTAGCAGATAATCTCTTCCAATTTGCAGATTCATATCCTCTTAGCTTAAAGTATTCTCC
>RBKG01000141.1 GCA_003640335.1 Porphyromonas sp. | reverse complement strand
ATGTCCCCAGAAGCTATATATACAGCGATAACGCGCGCTAGGGAAAGTTTGTATATAATCAATATGGGTAATAGTACGTATCATAATTTTTTTAAACAACAGCTACGATGAATAATTTTACGACAGTAGAAAAATATGCCATTCTTCATATCCTCTCGAGTATAATGAAAGCAGATGGTATTATAAATCCTAAAGAAGAGGAGTATATGAATCAGGTATATCGAGCTTTTTCTACTACTATTCAGGATTTAGAAGAAATCTCAGACTTCGATGATATACTGGCTAAGCACATCATTAAGAGAATGAGAAATGAGAACAAAAAACTAGCTCGAACTATATTTACTGGCATGGCCAAAGCTGACGGTTTTATACATCCCAAAGAGATTGAAGTTATAGATCAGATGTTTGCATGTGAATAGAACTTTTAGGTCTATTGGTTGGGTTGTGATGAATAATGGCATCTGGAATTATATAATTCCAGATGCCATTATTCATCAATACGTTCTTTTATTATCGCTTCTCTTGGCGTCTAAGCATATAGGCATAAGTCAGAGATGCCAAGAGGAAGTAAACGAGTGCTTGTATCCAAAGAGCCGTGTACTGAGGAAGCACCTCGTGTATCTGAGCTCCCATGCTGTTGATGGAGATGAAAGCTTGTATCCCTGGAGTTGAGGGTAAAAGATAGGCAAGAGCTTTCAGTGGTGCCGGTATTGCCGACCATGGCCATGACAAGCCAGATAAGAATAGGAACGGCACAGAGGTGAAGACCCATAGAATCATTGATTGCTCTCTGTGCCTTGTAATCAGGCTCCAGAAGAAAGCAAAGAATATCATCGCAAGCAACATCGGCACTAATAGAGCAAAGTAACTTGTGATATTCGTTAACTGTGGTAGACCGAATATGCTAGGAGCTATGACCAAAACAAAAAGGCTACTCGCAGTATATGTGATGAAGTAGCACAGGGACTTGCCTAAGAGCATGCGCATGATACTTGCTTGATGTCCTCCTATTTGTAGGCGAGGACCGACTAAGCTGCCTTTTTCGCGCTGAGTACCTGCAACCATAGATATACCTAATAGCAGTGTTTGCTGTATAATCAGAACTAATACACCCGGTAGGAGGAAGCCCTGAAATCCACTTTGAGGATTGTAAGGAGCTATCCATTCGCTATCAATAGGGCGCACAGATATACGAGAGGCTTCGGCACTTGCCCCATAATTACGTGCTCGCTCAATCTCTCTACCCATAGAGAGGGCAACCTCTGTCGTTGCGAGTGAGTAGGCTTTATAGTAAAGTGTCGCTGCAAAAGTCGTATGCAAGTCTATTGTCGCTTGTACTCCTTGCGCAAGATTTTTATTAAAGTCTTTGGGAATGATTAAAATCCCATAAGCTTGCTCTTGGGCAATGGCTTGATAAGCTTCGGATTCGTTGCTAGGCTGAGCAATGATACGCACATCGGGAGAAGCGTCTACTCGTCTGATAAACTCACGAGATAAGCTAGACTGATTGTAGTCTACCACCACTAAAGGAGCTTCTCGTATGCCTTCATTGCCATAGAGTGCTGAATACAGAAATGGGTAGACGAAGGGGACTACAAGAAAGAATAGTATAGCACCACTATCAGAGAAGATACTCCGAAATTCATTGATACAAATGGAGTATAAGTCTGATAACCTTAGCTTAATAGATGTTAGTAAGCTCATATTAGGCGATATAATCAATAGTTAAAAGGTGTCGCTTTAGCCTTGGTAATAATACGATAGCAGGCAAAGCGAAGCAGAGTAAACCTAAATAATAGCCCACAGACTCGCTCCAGGGAGCTCCCAGTAAGGCTTGGTTAATCCCAATCTGATAATAGTAGCGTAGTGGGAAGATATACGCCAAGGCTTGCACGCTAGGGAGCATAGAGCTGACGGGAAGGCTCATACCTGAGATAGAGAACGAAAGCATGCCGATAAGACTACCCACACTCATCGCCATACGCACGATAGGAATAAGGGCAATAAATATTATGCCCATAGCTTGCCCTGCAAGTACGAGTAATAAGATGGCTAGCCCCATAGGTCCCCAACCTGATTGTAGTGGGTAACCCATCCAGCCGTATAACAGAGCCTGCACGCTCAGTCCGCTGACTAAGAATAGAAGCGTCTGTGGCAATAGTTTGCCGATAAGAGCTGTAGCTATTGAGCCATTAGCCGTTTCTAACCAAGTATGCGCAGTATTCCTTTTAATCTCTACGCCTATGCTATACGATGTGAGTAGGAAGACCATCAGCTGTATAATACCGGGGAGTATGACCGTGAGCAGATAGGCCGAATAGTTGAGCCATGGGTTACTCATAACTGTAGATTTGACGCTAATAGGCTGTACCGAACCCATAATACGCTCCATACTTACGCCTTTTGCTTGTCCTACTTGTAACCCCACCTTAGCGGATGCAAGCTCTGATAACATCTTCATATCTTTGAAGACAAAACTACCAGCCATGAGGTAAGCACTATTGGTGTAATAGTGCAATTTGGGTTGGCGAGATGAACCAGCATGAGCCTGCAAGCCTTTAGGTATGTGCAGAATGCCGTAGACTTCTCCCGAACGCATAGCCGCAAGAGCTTCAGGCATAGATTCGGCTTGAAGCACTACCTCCGAGCTTTGAAAGGCATCAAGACTACGAACAATTGCGCGTGAAGTGGAGGTATGGTCTTCGTCTACTACGGCAACGGGCATATTGCTAGGCAGGCCACTCCCCATCATATAGAGTAAGAGGGTGGCAACCAGCAATGGAGCGCCTATTGAGGCAAATAGGTAAATAGGTCGTCTTGCTATATAGGCAAGCTCTCGCCTAAGGGTTGCTAGTAGACCTTTCTTTGAGTTAGTCATCGTTATAATTGACCTTTATCTAGGACTACAGTCATACCAGGGAGTAAGCCTTCGATGCTAGTAGTGGGCTTTAGGGTAAGTTCGAAGGTACGTAGGTCGTGCTCATCACGAGGCTTAGTTGCCTTCCATGTAGCGTAGCTTCCCATGTCTTTCATCTTAACTACAGATAGTTCAATAGCCTTATCTCCGAGAGCAGGGACAGTCGCTTTGAGCTTAGAGCCATGTTTAATCTTTGCTAGCTTATCCTCTCTCACTGCGCATAGGACGCGAGTAGCCGTGTAGTCGGCAATGTTCATAATGGGCGCACCAGTACCGACAAGCTCGCCCTTGTGTGGGAATATCTCTGACACCGTGCCAGCCGAGGGAGCGAGTAGAGCAGACTCCTTCATATAGGCATCTACCTCAGATATGGCGCCTGAAGCACGAGCAACCAAGGCTTGTGCCGCCATCTTATCCTCACGCTGAGCTCCGTTGATAGCCATATCGTACTGACTACGTGCTGCACGTTCGGTAGCTTGCATAGCTTTTAATTGGGCTAGAACTTCATCATATTTTTGAGCTGGTACGACGCCCTCTTTGAATAGCTTTTCTACACGAGCAAAACTCTTCTCAGCGACCTCTAGGCCTGCTTTGGCTTTTTGCCATAGTTCGTAAGCACCTTCTTTCTGTTCTTTTCTCGCTCCTGCGATAGCCTTTTGGTTTTGAGCTTCGGCAGCAGCCTTAGCGGCTTCGGCTTGCTCTAGCTTGGCAAGTACTTCGGGTGAATAGATGCGTACTAAGGTGTCGCCCTCCTTGACGCTTTGCCCTTCTTCTACAAGGAATTCGGCTATACGTCCGGGCACTTTCCCCGCTATACGTATCTCATCTACTTCTACTTGTCCTGTGATGATGTCTTCTTTTTCTCCAAAGAAGATAAATCCAGCACTAGCGATGAGGACCATAAGGATAGCTATAATCCCTATGCCTAGAATGATACTTTTAGTGCTGTTTGTTGCTTGTGCGGTATTGTTGTTTTCAGTATTCATAATATGATAATTGCCTTATAGTGCTAAAATATTCTTGAGTTTGCTTTCGCTAAGTCTAACCTTGATTTGGGTATCTATTAGATTGTCTTGTGCGCTCATCCATGCTGTCTGTGCCATGGTGTAGTTGAGCAATGGGATAACGCCCTCTTTGTAACCAATCTCGGCATAGCGCATATTTTCTTTAGCCATCTCCACAGCCTTAAGAGCAGAGGCATAAGCCTTGTGGGCATCTTCTGTCGTGCGGATAGCCTGCTTCATCTGTAAAGTAATCTTACTGCGTGCATCACTGAGCTCTATCTGTTTGGCTCTATGCTCGGCTTGTGCCTGCCTACGCTTATATGTGCCTGAGAAGAGGTCTGATATAGGCACTTCCATCATAAGCCCTAGATAATACTGTCCGCCAAATGTTTTCTTGGTTCCATTGAAACTATTAGGATTGGTCATAGAGTAGCTTGCAAATCCATATAACTTGGGGGATAGACTAGCCGTCTCCATGCTGACACGTTTAGCGTAAATGCTGTCTACCAAACGTAGCGAACGTATTTCACTGCGACGCTCTACGGCCTCTGCAAGGCTTTGCTCATCTTGCTTGTTTGAGGCATTAAGTAGAGGAATGTCCATACTCCCTTCGTCTTCGAGTGAGAAGGTATTGCTTTCGCCTAGCCCACATAAATCAGCTAAAAGCATCTTGCTAAGTTCGAGTCCGTTCTCTACTTGGCTCAGCTTAACCTCCGCTTCACTGAGTTTGGTGCGTATCGTAAGGCCATCTGCTTTTGTCGCCATGCCTGCCGCAATAGCCGCATCGACGTCCTTATTGGTTTGCTTAAGCAGGGTAAGCAGTTGCTTGATGAGTTTCTCTTTGCTTGCTAAGGATACGACCTGCCAATAGGTTTCATCGACTTTGCTCTCTACTTCGGTGGTCGCTGTTTGTTTCAACTCGTGCTGTAATCGCTCAGCCATGCCAGCCATCTTGTAGCCCGATACAATTTTTCCTCCCATGTATAGAGGTTGTATAGCGGTAACATTTCCGACCCATACATTGCGCAGATCCACTGTTCCTAAATCTCTTAATTTGTTTGGAATGATGAAATTGAATGCGCCTAATGGTTGCGACCAATCAATAAGTTTAAATTCTTTCTCCATGTGTAGGTACAGACCTCTTGCAGCTACCTGAGGGAAGAATTTCGTGAATACATCCTTGCGCTGGGCTTCAGCCGCTAAGATATCTTGATTTTTTTGTTGCAGGCTACGGCTGTATTCTTTAGCGAGTGTCCTGCATGAATCCAAACTTAAGACTCTCTGAGCCTTCACTTGTGCTGGAGTAATCAGGCAGCAAGTCAGACAAAGGCTACTCAGAGGTAGGGATAAATACTTTTTGATATTCATAGAATGTAGACTATTCTTGTGCTTTGTTAATGTGATACTTAATGCGAGAAAGAGCCGTCCGTATATTCTTTTTGGGGTGTATGATAACTTTTGCTGGTTGGAGTGTCTCTTGGGTAACCTCTTCGGGGCTATTCATAAGTTTGCCTTGGGCAAAGGGCATGAGCGTGCCCATCTCTCCCAAATCGACTCCAATACCTTCTTCTAAACTCGTGCATACAACCTCGGCAAAAGCTCTTAGAGCTGTTTCTATATCTACACGAGAGAGGGAGCAAGTAGAGTCTGTACGCTCAAGAACTTGTTCGAGAGATAATTTCTCCCGCTTGCTCGGATAGGCATAATAGAGGGTCTGTCCAGCCCGATTGCCTTGCTTAGAGACCTTGCTCTTAATATCTAAATTCATCATAATTGTTAGACTGAAAAATCATAACCTAACATAGGTTTTTATAATCACCTTACATAGGTGATTTTGAAAAGGTAATTATTTTAATTGAAAAGTGTACGCTTGTCCAGCCTTGTGAGCAAGGGTAAGCGTATCAAAATTTAGGCGCATTATGAGTGCCGTAGGTACGATACTTCTTCATAGCCCTAAAGAGCTCCTCTGCGACAAGTTCAAAAGCAATGTCAGTACGTCGTACTCGTTTCAGTAAGTACG
>RBKG01000217.1 GCA_003640335.1 Porphyromonas sp. | reverse complement strand
TTATCATCGGCACTCTTCTTGGTTACGACATTGCAGGACAATGCGACCGCTACCTCCTCAGGCACAGCCACGAGAGTGAACACGAGACAGTCGCTTAATCTCAATAAGGCATAAATCTAAACTAGTATATACTGAAACGTTCTTCTTTAGGAAGAAATAGAGACCCTCAATCGCAGTTGCTTCAAACTACGACTGAGGGTTTTCTATTGCACGTCCTCCCCTTAGCTTCTATTCAATGATAAGTGAGCTGTAAAGCTACGAAGGTATTGCGCTCGTGTATATTCCGACTAAAGCAATGCGATGCCCTAAAGCCTAATTTAATGTGTTTACCCCAAGCATAATTTGTTCCTAGCGAACACAGAAAGCCATTACCATAAAGGAGTGCAGACGAATACTCCTGACTAAGCTCTACGGGCATGAGATAGAGCCGTTCGCTCCAATATGGAGTCCTGTAGTAAGTCGAAGAGGCAAAAACATGCCAATCTTGATTGCAATCATAACGCAAGGTTATGTTTGTAGCAAAACTTATATCCTCTAGAGATTTACTCCTATCATAAGCTGACTGTAATGATAAAGAACTATGCAGCCTATTAGTTTGCTTTATGAATGTAACCTTTGCCCTATTGATACGTTCTCGCTGGTTACTGCGTTCGCTCAAACGCAAATTAACTTGGGTATTCCGATTGAATGAATATGCCAAGGTTCCATTCAAGTAATAACCCATATAGCGTTGTTGGCTTTCTTGGCTTAGACCTCGCTGAAACAACTCAGCATCTGCGCTGAGATGAAACTGCCTAAGCGGGATACTTACCCCAATATGCCCTCCCACCACATCATTGATTGCAGACATGTGCGCTGGACCATGAGCAAAGAAACTCCAATAGTTTGGGCTAAGCACATAGGTATTAAACATTAATTCACTCTGCTTAATATGAATAAGAGAGCGTAGGCTAAAGGCTGCTGCTCCCTGAATAGTACAAGCGAGTTCGCTGGCAACTTGCAGACCATGATTAGGAGAATCAAACTTAGACGAGAGGCTTGAAACAATAAAACGATTAAGATTTTTCAATTGTAATGAAGCTCCCGAACGAGGCGGATGAGCTACATAATACTTTCCAAAGTCTGTATATAGGCTCTGAACAGACAGCCTAAACCGCTTATAAGTAAGAGCACACTGAAGGCCGTAATGATTAAGAGGAACTTGCCATTTTCTACTCAAGGACTGTTCTTCTCGGTGCAAACTATTCTCACTAATGGCAGACGCTTCCAAAGTCTCAGGGTTAATAGCACCATCAATTCTGCGCCAAGAAGATAAAGCGGAAACAGATAGATGCTTCGTTAAAGATAGTTCGAGAGCTAACCCTTGGCTAAAGCGTTGCTCAGAAGTCCCCCTTATAGGACTAAAGCCCTCACGGACTTGTAAGGTATAGTCCATCGGTTGATAGAATGAACTGCGCTGATTGATGATTAGGCCCTCTCCCCAAGAAGTCCGATACTGACCAATAATTAGCTGTTTGAGAAGACCTATACGTTTGAATGCAAGATGTCCATGATAGCTATCAAAGCCAATGTATTTATGATATTGCCAAGGTTCGTAAGCGTCCTTCTGAACAGCAAGAGCAAGACTAATATCCTTATGATTGTGCCATTGATAGAGCAAACTGAGTGCTTCGGGACTTCCTAAATAGCGGTTAGATTTATCGGGGCTATGCGTGTAGCTTGAGAGTAAAGTTGCCCGACTCTTACCTTCCGAGAGCCAGTCTGATAGATTAAATGCTATCTGCCTTTGGCGAGGTCTAGAAAAATCTAGAAGGGGAGCAAGAAGAATGCACAAGTCATCGTCCCACTCGGCAATCTCCTTAAGCTGACTTACATCTTCAATGATACCCCTATGCTCAGTGCGGTACTGCAGTAGTTTGAGTGCCTTATATTCGGAGAGGAAGGGCAGGTCTTTCAAATCGTCAAGGTTGGATTCATTAACAGAAAGAGGTTTATGAAGATATGCTTCATAAACCTCTCTAAGATGATTAGCCTCATCATCGTCCATCCAACCTTCACTTAGGGCTGACTGCAAACGTTCGTCAAAGATAATTCGACTCGCAGAATACGCGCCTCCATCTTGAGCGCGCAAGGGAAACGCATAAAGGCAGACAGCCAACAACACGAGCAAGTAAGATTTCATAATGATTGATGATATATGATGAGTGAATATAAAAAATCGTCTTCCATATCATACCCTAATAAGTAAATATGGAAGACGATTATATAGCCATAATAGGCTCATTTAGATTACTCTACCAAACGACGATGCGCTTCTCTGGTGCAAGATACATCTTGTCTCCAGGCTTAGTAGAGAAGGCTTCATGGAATGCTGTAACATTCTTAAGCGCCTGATTAACACGCAAGTCTCCTAAGCTATGTGGGTCCGTCTTCGTACGACGAAGAATTTCTTGTTCGGTGATATTCTGTCCCCATAGGCGAGCATAAGCGATAAAGAAACGCTGTGCTGGTGTTAGGTTGTCAATCTTATCTTGCTTATTACCAATAGCGAGCTTCATAGCTTCAAAGGCAACAGACAATCCACCTTGGTCAGCGATGTTCTCTCCGAGAGTTAGGTCACCATTAGCATGCACACCTGGAGCAACGATATTTTCGCTAAACTGAGCAGCCAAACGCTTAGTAGTAGCTGAGAACTTAGCAGCATCTTCAGCAGTCCACCAGTTGTTCATATTACCGTCCTTATCAAACTGCGAACCTTGGTCGTCAAATCCATGCGTCATCTCGTGACCAATAACGACACCAATAGCACCGTAGTTAACAGCATCATCAGCATTCATATTGAAGAATGGAGGCTGAAGGATACCTGCAGGGAAACAGATTTCGTTCGTAGTAGGCATATAATAAGCATTCACCTCTTGAGGGTTCATAAGCCACTTAGTACGGTCTACTGGCTTACCTAAATCCTTAAGATTATCGGCCTGAGTGAAGCGTGATGCAGCCTTAAGGTTCTCATAGTAAGTCTTGCTTGCATCAATATCTAGACTGCTGTAATCTTTCCACTTATCGGGATAACCAATCTTCACAGTGAAGCTATTGAGCTTAGCAAGGGCCTTAGCCTTAGTATCCTTGCTCATCCACTCTAGACCTTCTACACGCTTAGCAAGAGCCTTCTGTAGATTGCTCACAAGCGTTAGCATGCGTTCCTTAGCTTCTGGACTAAAATACTTCTTGACATATTCTTGTCCGATAGCTTCGCCGAGAACTTCATCAACGACAGCCACTGAACGTTCCCAACGAGGTTTCATCTCCTTCTTACCGCTAATCGTGCGACCATAGAAGTCAAAATTCAAGGCAACAAACTTATCTCCAAGTGCATTAGCAGAGCTATTGAGCATTTCGGCGGTAAGCTTATCCTTAAGTTCGTCTAGAGATACAGTAGCGAACCAGCTGTCAAACTTCTTAAAGAATTCAAGCTGTCCGAAGTTTGCTGTAGCCACCTTAAGACCTCTTTGAGAGAAATAAGCGTTCCAGTCAAAGCCCTTATGAGCCTTAGCAAATTCTGCGATATTAGTGATGTTATAGTTATGATTAGCATCACGTAGCTCTACCTGAGAATAGCAAATCTTAGCTAGTTCAGTTTCTATCTTGAGCGTATTCTTCGAAATGCGTTCTGCATCTTCCTTACTATAACCTGAGAGCTGAGCAAGGTCTACAAGATACTTGGCATATGCTGTACGAATTTGCTTCATAGACTCATCATTCTCTAGGTAGTAGTCACGAGGACCAAGTGCTAGACCTGCCTGAGAAAGATGAAGAATATTCATCGTACTATTCTTATCATCAGCAGCCACATAAGAGCCGAAGAGTACACCAGCACCATATTCTTGGTCTTGCTTAGCAGCGTAACTAACTAGTTCAGCCTTTGTCTTGATATTCTGAATAGCCTTAAGGTCAGCTTTAATAGGTTCAGCGCCGAGCTTATTGCGCGTTACACTGTCCATAGCTTGGTTATAGAGTGTAGCAATACGATATTCGTTTGTACCCTTATCATACTTACCCTTAGCAAGCTCTTCTACAATAGCATGTACCTGAGCGGTAGAGCTATCACCAAGAATATCAAACGAACCATAACGGCTATAAGCAGCTGGAAGAGGATTATTCTTAAGCCACTGACCATTGACGAAGTGATAAAAATCCTCAGTTGGATTTACAGCCGAGTCAATAGCAGTAAAGTCAATAGCCGGAGCAGAATAATTCTTATTCGTCTTAGGAGCACAAGCCACCGACAAACCTGTTAGGCATAGTACTCCGATATATTTAGAAATGTTCTTCATCATTTAGTTATTAAGAAAATAGTTTCTGAGGATATTCCCCAGCAGCTACTAAAGCATTGATTTTCGCTACAACATCTGGGCGGTCAGCAGCATAAGTTACACCAAACCACTGGTCAGGAGTATCCAGAACTTCACAAGTAGCCTTGTTCTCTTGTACAAGCTGATTAACAACAAGAGGAATGAAGTATTCAGCCTTAAGATTACCTTCATTAGCACGAAGGAAAGCTGCAAAATACTCATCTGAGTGTACGAAATAATCAGGAGTGAAGCCCCACATATTCATTGAAACGGGTGTATTCTCTCCAAGGATTTGTTCCTTACCATTTTCATCAGTAAAGGCAATCTTGCCCTCTGCATTACGCTGAATAGCTGTACGCTCAACGACACCTGTAAGGAAGTTATTAGCATCTACTTCACAAACGCCACGAGCCACACTACCACTTTCACTCAAAGTATTACCTACACGATAACCAACCATGCAATACTTATCATGTCCACCTGCAAGCTGACGTAACTTATCAGCAATCACAGCGAAGCCACTACGGCCGTAGAAGTCGTCAGCATTGATTACGGCAAATGGTTCTTTAATCACATCCTTAGCCATCATTACAGCGTGGTTAGTACCCCAAGGCTTTTCACGACCTTCAGGTACAGAGAAACCAGCAGGCAAGTTATCCATATCTTGGAAGACAACATCAACAGGGATACGTCCTTCATACTTAGACAGAATCTTCTCGCGGAAATCCTGCTCGAAGCTACGTCTGATGATGAAGACCACCTTGCCAAAACCAGCACGGATAGCATCATAAATTGAGTAATCCATAATTGTTTCTCCAGAAGGACCTAGGCCATCAAGTTGCTTAAGGCTTCCGTAGCGGCTACCCATACCTGCCGCTAGTACTAGGAGTGTTGGTTGTACCATAATGTCTCTATAATTTTAGTTTAATGTATTAGTTACGGAAAAAGTGCTGACGCTTATAAAGTTCGAAGCTAATACCCTCAAGGTCTTTTTTAGAAAGGATATAGCTCTCAGGGTTAATATCATTATCAGCACTCCAGTTGATGCCGAGTGCAGGGTCATCATAGCGCAAGCTGCATTCACTTAAAGCGTGATAGGCATTGTCTACTTTATACTGCAAAGTAGCATAATCACTTAAGGTTAGGAAACCATGAGCGAAGCCTCGTGGAATAAATATCTGCTTGTGATTTTCGCTAGACAACTCGATTGCAAAATGCTGACCAAATGTAGGCGAGCCCTCACGCAAGTCTACTGCAACATCTAGGATAGCCCCTTCGACACAACGAATTAGCTTAGCTTGAGCATGCTCACCTGTTTGTAGATGCAGTCCACGTAGGACACCTTGTTTCGAACGAGATTGATTTTCTTGCACTATTGTTAGCTCACCGATATGCATCGCAAAGTCTGCACTACGGAAGCTCTCAAAGAAGTAACCACGTTCATCTCCGATTAATGCTGGCTCTATAATCCATAGTCCAGGGATAGCTGTTTGAGTATATCTCATAATGTCTGAGTTATTCTACTTATGTTATTCTACCTCAAAGATACAGCATTTATACGATGCAGGCACTACTAGAGCCATATTTTTCGTGATTTA
>RBKG01000248.1 GCA_003640335.1 Porphyromonas sp. | reverse complement strand
TTGTACTTAGCAAACTCTAGATTATCGGCAATCTGATAAGCAACAGAACCATCAAGCGCAATAGCACTCTTAAGCGCTGTTATCACACCGTTATTATCATTTGTGCGAGCAGCAATAATTGCACGGATAAGTTCGGTAGTAGCACTTGGAGTCGTAATCTTCTGTAGCGTCTTAAGAGCCTTAGCATAGTTGCCATTTAGAAGCTGAGCCACAGCAGCATTATTACTTACAGTTTCTCCAAAGGCGGTTTCGGCCTTCATATACTCACCCTGCTTAAGATAGAGATAAGCAAGTGCTTGCCCTAATTCAGGAGTATTAATCGCTGCTGAAATCATATCCTGAGCCTTCTCCTTATCTCCATGATAAAGGGCAATAAGACCACGATTAAGTTTAGTTACCTCATTATCCTGAAGGGTAGCAGCTTTATTAAACCAAGCCTCAGCATCCTTGATTTTGCCTTGAGCGAAGTATAAAGCACCTATATTATTATATGCGCGATAGTCCTTCTTGAAAATCTGATTAGCGATTTGGTAAATGCGCATCTTCTCAGTAGTCGAGTTTGTAAGCTCAGCAGCATAAAGAAGTTCTTCAGCTGACAGATGACCCGGAGCCTTAGCAATAAACTCTTGTATCTCTGCATCGCTCTTACCGATAATTTCAACGTTTGCAATCAAACGAGAACGACGAAGCTTAGGCAGAATGTTGTCAGCAAGTTGCTTGAAGACAACAGAGATATTCTTGATTTCACGCTCACGACTCTCTGGGTCTGGATACATAGAGAGCACTCTTAGCACCAAATCCTTATCAGGCAAATCACTCTTTTCTACAAGCGTACGGAAGCCTTCCCAGTCTTGAGCTGTATAGTGAGCATCGATAGCGACTCCAGCCATATCTTGCTTCTTAAACTCCTTCTTAAGAGCGGCTGTAGTATTACGTTCACGGTTCTCACTAAGTTTCTCATTGAGTTTCTTACCACCATCGGGAGAAGCATAAGACTGCACCTCGACAGATACATTCTGATTAGGTGTTTCCTTAGCATTCTGTACAGTATAGCGCCATTCCTCTACATCTTCCTTATTGATTTCAGAGCCACGCACATTGGCTTGCTGTATTTGGAATAAGATGTCGGCATCGTACATTTCTTTCACCACACGCTGGAAGCCATGAGGAGCGATTGCAGGAAGGATACCTTCAACGGTAGCCAATGTTTCCGTTGCATTAACGCCATCAGCTACTTTCATCGCACTGATTTTTTGAGCCTTCTTACCTACCTTACCATTGAACGTAAGGTAAAGTTCGCTCTTCTGCATCTGTGGCGTATAAGGCACAGCAAAGTCAAGCACAGCATTAGCACCACTCTTATAAAATACTACCTGCTCATTACCATAGACGTCATCACCTTGGTAATCGTAAGCCTTGCCCCACTTCTCGCCACCAGCATAGCGTAGTACTGGCGTGATGCGGAGAGTACCTTTTTTAGGAAAGCTCTTCTTCGGGAAAGCAAAGTTGATGCGCGTCTTAACCGCATCGCCCTGCACTGTAAGAGGATTAGGGTCTACATTGACCCCAGTAGAAGAAATCTTGAATTTGCTTGCGCAACTAGCGAGTAGCAAACTTGACGCACCCGCTACAACGAGTGTTCTAAATAGATACTGCTTCATGATGGTTACTATTATTTGTATTCTTTTTATTGCGGAGAGATATGAAAGCCCAAGCTAATGTCATCAAAACGAGCACGGCTTGTGCAATATATGAAATAAGTTCGGTAGTATGAATACTCTGAGGGTCAAAAGTCATCTCTAGAGTATGTTTTCCTTGAGGAATCTCAGCGGCACGAAGTAGATAATTAGCACGCTTAATATCGATGGGTTTACCGTCAAGAGTTAGCGTCCAGCCGTGAGGATAGTAAATCTCACTAAAGACAGCAAGGACTTGACGAGGAGCATCGACAGAGTAAACAGCCTTACCTGGGCGATAATCTGTAAGTTTGATATCTCCCAATGGGGTGATGCTATCAAGTTTGCTTGGTTGTCCGCCACGAATACCCTGCTCTTTATCAACCACAGCTTGATAGCGCAAATCTAGAGTACTGAGCGCATTCATCTCTTCCTTAGCAGACGAAACAGTGAGCACCTGCTCGGGAGCAATCAACCACGCAGCACCTTGGGCCTCCTCATTACGCTGATAAGTAAGTCCACCCGATGGGTCTTGCGGATTGCGAGCTATAATATAGCGTGTATCCAGCATATTCAGAACTTGCTTATTACCCGTAGCGATTTGCTTGTCTATCAAATCTTGATAACGACCAAGTTTCGCTGCATGATAACCTCCTACAGAGCGATGTGAATAACTTGTCGTAGCATCATTAAATGTAGATACCGACAGATTGAGCACTCTATAATGAGGGTCTTTATCCTTCTTAATCTCTTCATCGACTGGCGTAACAGGTGCTGCTTGTGCCTCAATGAGAGCCGTATCAATAAACTTACTATCGTTGAGGTAACGCTTATTAACCATCCACAAGTCAAGGAATGTAATGAGCGTCAAAGCTGTAACAACAACGGGACGAGTGATTAGCTTACGCGTATAAGCCCAGCAAACAGCCAAGCTAATAGCAAGCACACACACACTGCGCCAAGCGTCAGCAGAGACTATGCCTGAACGCACCTGCTTAAGTGCTGTGATGAGCTGTTGAGCACGAGGGTCAGAAATAGCATTACGGAACATCTCCTCTTCTTGTCCGCTAAGCAATGAGAAGAATGAGTTTGGCGCAAGCGCAATAATGAAAGCGACACCCAATGTAGAAGCCACACTGACACCGATAGCAACCTTATTACGAAGAACTTCTTCAGGCCTCTTAAGAAACTCAATAAGTCCAAGTATCGCAAGTGTCGGGATTGTAAACTCAGCAATAACGAGAATAGAAGAAACCGTACGGAACTTATTATACAGAGGGAAATAATCAATAAAGAGGTCACTAAACCACATAAAGTTGTGCCCCCAACCTAAGAACAACGAAAGAACCGTAGCTGCTAGAAGTGCCCATTTAAGAGGAGTACGCACGATGAACGCACCCAAGACAGCCAAGCAAAGCACGAAGGCTCCTACATAAACAGGTCCTGATGTAAAGGGCTGGTCACCCCAATAATGATTAGTATTCGCAAGGATAGGCTTCATCTCTTCATTTGAGATTTTATCCATAGCATCTGTGTCTTCACCAAGCGCACCGGTTGCACCGCCATAAAGATTAGGGATAAGGAAAGTCAGTGTCTCAGCCTTACCATAGCTCCATGCTGTGATATAGTCCTTATCTAGACCTCCGCCACCTTGCTTACCATCGTTACTGCTCAGAGCCGAACCTCCTCGCATAGTTTCTTGCGTGTACTGATAAGTATGGTAAATATTCGAGAGGTTGATTGCCACAGAGAGAACTGCCGATACTGCCACTGTCAAAGAAGCCAACAAGAAGCGTTGATAATTACCTGAGCGAATAGCTGTAAAGAGATAAGACAGAACTATAAAGACAATCACAAAGGCAAAGTAATAGCTCATCTGTACGTGGTTACTCATCAGCTGAAGCGCAGCAAAGAGTGTGGTCACGACACCGCCTTTGAGATACTTCCCTTCATAAGCATAAACAATACCAGCTATTGTAGGAGGTATGAAAGACAATACCATTAACTTCCAAATGTGACCGGCATCAATCAAGATGATGAAGTACGAACTAAAAGCCCACATAATAGCTCCAAAGAGCGCAAGCCCTTCCTTGACTTTAAGGCTTCGCATAAAGATATAGAAGCCTACAAGCATAGCGAAGAGTAGCCAGCTATAACTAGGAAGCAAATTCAAAGGCCACTGAAGTGTCCCTAAGTCTTGCAACTTCTTAAGGCATGCGATTGAAGGATAAGAAGGTGCTATCTGATACATAGGCATACCGCCAAACAGACTATTCGTCCAGTAGGCAGTCTCCCCTGTAGCGGCATTATAGTCGCGCACATCTTGCGCTGTGCCACTAGCACCAGCGACATCATTTTGGAAGAGGTCTCGTCCCTCAAAAACGGCAGGAGAAAAATAGCTAAGAGCAACTACAGCAAAGAATGCTATAATTGCCCACGTCTTCCAGCCCTGAAGTAAGCGTTGATGCAGTGCAGGCTTAGCTTGCTGCTGCGTTGTTTCGTTCATTTCTTTTAGGTGTATATAAGTGTGTACATGCGTTCGCTTGGGAATATCTCTCTCGCAATCTCGGCAAGGTCATGAGCTTGCAGAGCATCGATGCGTTGCATGGTTACATCTAAGGGTTCTACTTTATCGAAGTGCAAGTAAGCTTTTCCGAGAGAAAGAAAATAGTTCTCATGCCCATCACTAGCGACTGTTAGCTGTCCTTTTAGTTGTCGCTTAGCCTGCTCAAGCTCCTCTTCGCTTAGCTGTTCTTCCGTTATGCGCTTAAGCTCTTGATGAGTCAAGGCTATAGCATCTTGAACATGCTGCTTGCTACAACCAAAATTGATAGCTACAAGCCCAGTATCGGAGTAAGCTGTATAAACGCAATCGACATTATAAGCATAGCCAGACTCTTCTCTCAGACTCATATTTAGTCTACTGCTCATGCCCGGGCCTCCAAGGATATTAACCAGCAAACTAAGTCCAAGCCGACGCTTATCATGCATCGAATAAGCACTCGCTCCAATAATCACGTGACGCTGAGAAGTGTCCCGTCTTCTTGTTATTTGGCGAGGAGACTCTTCTAGGCGAGGAGGCTCGTACGTTCTTCGCTGTGGCGTAGCCTCAGGAGCATGACTAAAACATTCCTCTATTAGAGCTTCGAAAGCTTTGACATCAATATCGCCCTGAGAGAAGACCGCCATATTGCTAGCCTTATAATGCTCTTCAAAGAAGCGTTGCTCTTTCTTTTGGGTAAACGAAGAAACGGTTTTCTCCGTACCTAGAATAGCATGACCAAGCGCATGACCCTTAAAGACAATATCCTCAAACTCGTCCCAGATTAGTTCGCTGGGGCTATCTTCGTAGCTATGGATTTCGTCGATGACGACAGTTTGTTCTTTCTCTAGCTCATGCGGAGCAAAGACACTATTCTGAACAATATCTGCCATAAGCCTCAGAGCTCGCTCGGCATAAGCCTTAGGACAAAGGGCATAAAGAATAGTTTCTTCTTTACCCGTGTAGGCATTCAATTCGCCCCCCACGTCCTCAAGTTCCATGATAATATCCTTGGAACTGCGAGAGGTAGTACCCTTGAAGAGCATATGCTCCGTAAAATGAGCAAGACCATACTCGCCCCGCTTTTCATGTCGAGTACCTACCCCAATGGCAATACCGACATAAACAACGGGCGAATCTAGTTGTCTGTGTATGAAGCGAAGCCCGCTTCGGAGCGTCTTACTCTCCAATAGAAGGAACTAGGAGTTTATAACCCTTACCGTGGACATTCTTAATCTCAACGCTAGGGTCACCACTAAGCATACGACGGAGCTTCGTAATATATACGTCCATGCTACGCTGTGTAAAGTTTTGGTCTGGGTCATTGCTAGCATCAGTAATACCCCAAATCTGTTCAAGAGCATGAGGACGCTCAAGCGTTTCATTTACAAACTGGCAGAGCATCGTAAGTAGCTCTGTTTCCTTAGTCGTCATTCGCTGTGTCTGCTCGCCAAGCGATAGTGTCTGCTGCTTAGTATTGAATGTATACAAACCAATCTGATAAAATTCCTTCACACTCTTATCAGCCTGCTCAATCTTACCTGTACGGCGTAGGATAGCTTCAAGACGCAAAAGAAGCTCTTCCATACTGAATGGCTTAGCAATGTAATCGTCAGCTCCTGAGCGCAAGCCCTCAAGGACATTCTCCTTCATGCTCATAGCTGTCAAGAATACGATAGGCACATTGCTACCTGCGTTACGTATTTCCTTTGCCACAGCATAACCATCCATCTC
>RBKG01000187.1 GCA_003640335.1 Porphyromonas sp. | reverse complement strand
GGGCTGTGTCAATTAGTTTGGCACAGCCCCTCTTTTTCATGAGAGCATTGCATAATAAAAGCAAAACTTACGTTTCCTATTTTCAAAAGCACAGCTAAGTCTGTACAGACTACGGCTGAAGTTTGAAGAGACTACACGTGTAGTCTGCACAAACTACAGCTGAAGTCTCCAGAAAGTACTACGTACTTACAACTTTGAGTACGCGCACTTACATAAATGAGTACGACGTACTCACTGAAATAAGTACACGTACTTACGAAAGTGTTTACACGTAAGTATTGATACGTTTACTCACTCAATTTAGTTCGGAGAAAACAGCTTAAGCAAGTAGCGTATTATACACGAGCTTCAGTTACTTAAATTAGGTACAAGCATCTCACTTCTATACCATAAATACCTATTATTAGTGATTGCACACGATTAGCCTTAATTTTAATTTTGCATTGTATTTTTACGATTAATGCAATGATAAATAATTACGCACTTAGAACGCTCTGTATCTGTGCTCTTCCATTGATGACAACAAGCCTCGTTGCTCAACAGAATGTAATCAAAGGGAAGGTTATAGATAAGGAAACAGGCGAACAGCTCATCGGAGCAACGCTTCAAAACTTAAGTAATAACAAGTATGCCCTTACAGATAGCAAGGGCGCATTCGCACTGCAAGCGCAGCCCAATGATACGATTCAAATATCCTATGTAGGTTACAAGGCAATCCGCCTTACGGGTCAGACATTACGCCAGCAACCTAACATTCTGCTATCAGGTTACAAACAGCTCAATGAAGTTACGGTAACAGCAAGTATCGCGAGTGCGCGAAATCGCAAAGCTATCGGTGCTGACGTCGCAAGCGTTAATGTATCTAAGCTGATGCAAGAAGGTAATGGCAATAGCCTAAGCGAACTTCTTGATGGACGCATTAGCGGTGTGCAAATGTTCCAAACTAATGGTAAAGTGGGTATGCCTATTCGCTTCAATATGCGCAGTGGCGCAACTCTTAGCTTGGAGAGAGACCCTATTATCTACGTTGATGGTGTTCGCTACAACAACACACATACCTCGGACATCAATAACGCTCAAGATGCAATGAGCAGTTTGACGGACTTACAGCTCGAAGACATTGCGACAATAGACATTATCAAAGGTCCTGCCGCCGCCGCTTCTTATGGAGCTGAAGCCGCTAATGGCGTTATCGTCATCACGACTAAGCGACAGAGTAGCCAAGATGCAGGCAATGGCAAGCTAACAGCTAATGTCAAGTACACCGAAGGCTTCAGCCAATTAGCTCGTCAGTACAATCAGTTTGTCAATAATGACCCGGTCAATAACTTCTTCGTAACGGGTAGACAAACAAACCTATATGCGAATATCTCTAAGAGCTTTAGTGCAGGAAATAAAATATACTTCTCTGCCAATGCTAAGGACGACTCAGGTATAATCCCTGGCAATCGCGATAAACGCTATAATTTCAGAGCAGCCTATGACCTCAGACAAGACAGTTTCTTTGCGAACCTCTCAGCCTCATATACTAACGGGGCGATGAGTATTCCTCAGACAGCACAAGGGCGTATGGATGCCATCTGGAACCTAATCCGCACAAGAAAACCTTGGGGTTATGTGGACGAAGATACTTGGCGTGCCCAAAGCTGGACTTATGATAATGACCGCTTTATTGCTTCGGCAAAGCTAGGTTATACACTCCCCTATCAGATTAAGGCAGAGACACAGTTCGGTCTAGACGTAAACTTCGTTAAGGGCATATACAGACTTCCTTACGGTTATACTTTAGGAACAAACGACCAAGGCGATAAGAAGGTCTCACACAGACGCAACTTCAATCTCAACTGGGACTGGAAACTATACCGCAAGTTTGAGTTAGCCGATAAATGGACACTAACCGGTACTGTACTTTCGCAGATTGTACGCCGCTATGAAACTGTTAGCACACTCAATAGTAGCTTTTTCTCTGCTGATGTGGACAACCTTGCGGCAGGGTCTAAGCAAGAAGTAGGAGAGAGTGACTTCGAGCAACGCACGTGGGGACTATATGGAGAAGCCTTCCTCAATTATGACAATAAGCTATTCATAAACCTTGGCTTGCGCCGTGATGCCTCCAACCTAATCGGGGCTGATGTCACTAGTATCTACTACCCTTCATTAAGCGTATCGTACAACTGGAATCAATTCAAAGTGCGCACAGCCTACGGTGAATCAGGACGATTGCCCTACCCTACGGACGCGCGTACGGCCTACGTTCTTAGCGGTCTCTCAGCCTATGGTCCTGTCCTAAAACCGGGAACACGTGGTAATACCTCTATTCGTCCTGAGCGTATGCGTGAGCTTGAAGCAGGTATTGATTGGAATGGTAAACGTCAGCAAATTAGCTTCACAGCCTATTATCAGCGTACAAGTGATGCTATTATCTATGCCCCTCTACTCTCTTCTGATGGTTGGATAGGTAATGAACCTCGCAATATCGGTTCGGTGCATGGCTGGGGAGCTGAGCTAAGCTACAATATCAAGGCTTACGAAAGCCAAAAGAGCGAACTAAGCCTCTTTGCTACAGCTAGCTATCAAGCGAATAAAGTTCTAAGTACAGGAGGCGAAATCGTACAGAGTCTACCTAATGTTATTCGTGAGGGCTACCCTGCTTATGCCTTTGTTCAAAAAAAGGTTATTGGAGCTAATTACGATAAGGAGGGCAAGTTTATCGGAGCTAAAGAAAGCAGCGATGAGCACTACCTCGGTAAGCCTTTCCCAGATTTCAATGGTGCCTTCGGTGCAGATTGGAAACTATTTGACAAGAAGTTAAGTCTTGGCATTAAGTTCAACTATTCTGTAGGAGCATCGCTCTACAATATGGGACACTACCTAGTCGCTCAAATGGGAGACAATCTGAAGAAAGTCGAAATCCTAAAAGACCAACTAAAAACACAAACTGTTGGCTCTGATGGATATAAGAATATCGCTGAGCAACTCGCTTTCGTATCGGCTCCCGGAAGGTCGAATTATATTGAGCGTGCAGACTTTATTCGCTTGAGTTCTCTCACGCTTGGCTATGATTTCAGCAGTGAATTGCGCAAGATAAGCCATAAATTTATCAAGGGAGGACGCTTGCAGTTGAGTGCTCAGAACCTTGTTTTCTGGACAAACTACTCAGGTATAGAACCTCAAATAGAAGCTAATGGCGGAACAAGACAGTCTAGAGGTATGGGCAATCTATCTCGCGATATTTACAATGCCCCCACACCTCGTAGCTTCACAGCGACTCTTTCACTAAACTTCTAATCACGCCTAAGACTCAAGATATTATGACACTAAATATAAAGAAGTTTGTTAGCTCTTCTCTTCTTGCTTGCTCACTAGCTACACTCTGCGTTAGCTGTGATAAGTGGATTGATGACGCTAAGACTCCACAGAATACACTGCGCCGAGACCAAATCAATGAGCCTAGCATGCTCGGAATGGCAACTATTACTAAGGATAAAGGGATAGTTACAGGCATTGAGCTCAAAAATGGTCCTCTTACTGCTTATCTACAGACACTAGTCGGAGAAGCTAATGCTGAAACAAGCCTTGCTTTAGGAGCTATGACTGACGAGCTATCTCAGACTCCCAGAAGCAACATTCAGCTTTACCGAGAGCTCAAGCTAGATATTCTACAAATAAATGGTAGCTCTAGTAGTCGTGTATGGGACAAGCTACATAACCTAAGAGCTAGAGCTCAAGAAATACTTGAGGTTCAAGCCGCGATTACTGGTGATGACGAGAAGACGGCTATCATCAAGGCTTACGGCAAGTTCATTGGTAACCTCTATCTTGGCTATTCCTACCACCTTCTAGCGAATACCTTCTCTTCTGATGTTAATAAAGAAGCGAGCATCCGTATTTCTGGACAGATGAAGAGCCATAGCGAACTACGAGCTGAAGCTCTCAAATGCTATACCGAGGCTCTCAAGGAAGCTCAGAGTGCAGACTTTAAGAAGGTAACCAAAGGGGTGATTACCTCTGAGCAAGCTATACGTCAGGCTTATGGTCTTATCCTCAAGCTCAAACTACACGAAGGTAAGTATGATGAGGTGGCAAGCCTATGGAGCAAAGTCTATAAGGACAAAGAGGCTTACACCATTAACTACAGCGAGCAAGGAGCGACTAATGGTATCTACACCGTTATCGGAGTGCCTAATCTGCGTGACGCTCAGATAGACCCTAATCTAAGAGATGCTCTGCGCAATATGGCTGAGAAGAAAAAGCTACCCGTGCTAGAGAGTAAAGATAAGTTCCTTTACACTACATCAGTAGCTAAATATAGCCCGATTGTCCTTATTGATGATATGGAGTTACAACTCATTAAGGCAGAACTTATCGTGCGAGGAAATATGGACGGCGATGCACTAGCTGCGGTCAATGACGTTATCAGACGCTACGATGCAGCTTCGGTAGAAACAGAAAGCCCTACACTCGAAACGATTTCTCACCTAAGACGCGTTTATCTCTCTTTCAGAGGAGAGCGCACGATGGACTTCCGCCGTGGGTTCGTTACAGACCCAGCGAAGAAGCAGGAGTGGGAAAAGCGTAGAGTACATTACTTGCCGATGCCAGAGCTAGAGTACAAAAACTAGAGAGCATTGCATAATACAGCACTCGCAAACAATTAGGGGCTACCGCAATAATGTGCGGTAGCCCCTATCTATCTGTATGACCGAGCCTGAATGTCGAAAATAACGCAGCGAGTGCCGCGTTATGCAAAGTCGCGCTTAGTGCTTCTTATTTAGATAAGAACGCAAAGCATATATTGCCCACGTAAATAAGGCGATACCGATAGATACCTGGAAGGCAAAAAGCAAAGGTTCAAGCCATTCGCTTGGTTCAAAGCCTTGGAAGAGTACTTTAATCTCGTGCTGAGGACTAAGTATGCTAATGGCTTCTCCAGCTTGGTCATCTGTACCCGAACCGAAATCAATTAGACCGCCAACCAAAGGAATAGCCACGCAGATAAGAGCCAAAGCCGAGAGCATCAGCGCTCTCATCTTCGTTATAGGCTTAGGCTCAATCATTCCTTCAGAAGAAACAAGTAAGTTCATAACCAAGACTGTCATAAAGCCTTCCACAATAGAAAGAGGCACTTGAGTCACGGCAAAAATAGAAACAAACTTAATGAATGAAGCTAGTACACCACCCTCAGCATCAGGGAAAACAATAGCCAACTGAATAGAAGTCGTTACATAAGTAGCCAAACTGCCGAGCATAGCCGCCATAAAGATAGCTACCGAACGGCCGAGCCTAAGACGTATCAGTAGATTATACACGAGATAAGCCACAAGCGGACCCGCTATCGCTAGGCTGAAGATATTAGCGCCTAATGTACTAATTCCTCCATGAGCCAATAGCAAGGCTTGGAAGAGCAATACGATGAAGCCCACAAGAGGCATAGACATAACGCCCATAGTCAGTGTGCCGAGCGTTGTACCCGTAAGATGGCTACTTGAACCCGTTACGCTGGGCAGTTTCAGAGCAGACAGAATGAATACAAAAGCAGCATTCAGAGCAAAGGATATGCGTTCTCTTGGGTTTACCTTGATTAGCCCTTGTATGTGCTTATAGCTAAGAATGACAAAAGGGATTGAGACAAGATACCAAAAGACACACCAGCCTAAAGGTAGATAACCCTCCATGATATGCATCGCATAGGTCGGTTGTACCGCAAGGAATAATAACAAGATAAGCGTTAAAATTTTGGTCTTCATAAAAATATGGAATTAGTTTGAGTGCTGTGATTGAGTATGAGGGGCTAGGGTTATATAAGGCCTTACAAGCACGCTCATTTTATGTTAATAAGGGCTGCGCCAAATGAATACTTTGACACCAGCCCTTATTACGTAACGACTAGAAATTAGTTCTCTTGAGGACCGAACCAAGAAGCGTACATCTGGTAATTATTAGCTATACGCTCA
>RBKG01000237.1 GCA_003640335.1 Porphyromonas sp. | reverse complement strand
CTGTATCTGCGTCGGGATACGGTCTTTGAGACTATCGACATGACTGATAATACCTACACGGCAACCACTCTCTTTGCGGAGTGTCTCTAAGGCTGTCATGACCAAATCCAAGGCTTCACTACTTAATGTGCCAAATCCTTCATCAATAAACAGAGTGTCTATGGATAGCCCCTTGTTGCCTACTTGCGAAAGACCTAGTGCGAGAGCAAGAGAGACGATAAAGGACTCTCCCCCCGATAGGTTAGGTACACCGATAAGACTATTATTGAGCTTATTACGAATGAGGATAGTGAGCTGTCCCGGTTCACTGCACTGCAATTCGTAGTGCGGGATAAAGCAAGCTAAGTGTACATTAGCCGCTCGGAGCAACTGCTCTAGTACAAAGCTCTGGGCTATACGGCGGAAGTTGCTCCCGTCACTTGCTCCATACAGATTATTAAGAGAAGCCCACTGCTCGTATTCTAGATGCAGCTTTTCGTATTGAGCTTGTTCATCTTTAATGAGGTTTGCTTGCTCTTCATGGTCTTTTCGCTTTTGCTGGTCTTGACCCAATTCCTGATTCTTTGCCGTAATAAGTTCGTTGAGCGTATTGATTGCATCGTTTAATGCTGAGCCTTCTATCTGCTCCCAAGCCTCAGGAGCACTTTTTAGATGCTCTTGATACAGATTTTCATGGGTCTTAAGTGTGGTTGTACACGCCTGCTCCCTATCCTTACGCTTTCGCTCCTCGTCTTGTAGTCGCTCTATATCTTTATTTTGGTTTAGTGCTTGTAGCTCTTCCCTACTCAATCCCTGCTCCGTGCAGTAGTTTGCAATCTGATTGCTTAAGTTTGTGAGTTCTTTTAATACTTTGCCGTGGCTTTCCTTGAGTGAAATAACCTTACCTGAGAGCTGGTTTAATATACTTTTGTCAAGAGACTTCGGAATAAAGTCTGCTGGCTGAAGGTTAGTCCATGTAGGCTCATTCTTCTGTATATCATCTGCGATGTTCTGTAGGGATTGTAAGTCTTGCTCTAAGCTCTGCTGTTTAGTTTTTTCTGTTTGTAGGTTTGTATTACGCTGGTCGTAAGCTTGCTTATCGGACTTAATCTGTTCTAGCCAAACCGTTGGTGCGCTCTGCCAAGCGTCGTACCATTCACTTTCGTCAAGGGTGATAAACTCACGGGCTAAATTGAGTTGGCGTGCTTGGTTTTGTTCAGCTGTTTGGATTTCATGCTCGTAGTTGCCTAGTTGTAGCGTAAACTCCTGTTCTTGCTTTTGTAGTCTTTGCTGTGCCAATTGAACCGCGTCATAAGACTTGCGTTGCTCATTGACCTCTTTCGTCTTAGTAAGTATTTGCTTTTTTAGAGCTTCATATTTGAGCTCTTCCTCTTGGAGAAGTTCTGTGGACAGTTCGCGTACATCTATCTGAATAGTTTCTTGCTTTTGAAGGATTGCATCAATAGTATTTTGTTGCTCTTGGCATTGTTTCAGAGCTTCAAGATGCTTAGTCTTGAGATTATCAACATCTTTCTTAGCACTCTTGAGGGCTCCTGCTAGCTCTGAATGCTTGCTCTTGGTGTCAAATATATCCTTCTGGCATTGCTTAAGCTCATCTTCGTAGGGTTTCAATACTGCTTGTACCTCGGTTTGGGAAACGATGTGATTGATTTCGTTCATGCAAACAGGGCATGTATCTCCCTTGTGTAGCTTAGCACGGATACTTTGACAAAGCTCCTTCATACTCCAAGCACTAGCATCAAATTTCGTCTTTCTTTCTTCGTAAAGCTCTTCTTGTTGCTTAAGAGTTTGTGCGCAGGTTTGAAGTTGTTGCTCAATCTCCTCTACTTCTTTTACTTTGTCTTGGTGCTTAGCCTCTAATTCTTCACACTCAGACTTTTTCTCTTGGAGTTGCTTTTCGGCTTCTTCAGCTTCCTTTCTCCATTTAATCAGCTGACTTAAATCATCATGCTTCTGTTGGTCGTAGGCTGTTTGTAGAGAATTTTGTTCTTGTACGAGTTCTTCATAAACACGCTTACTCTGCTTCTCCTGCTCATGGGCTTGCTCTAGCTGGGGCTTGAGGTTTTCAAACTGTTGCTGTAGCGTTTGTTGTGTTTTTTTAGCTTCTTGAATACGCTTAACCTCAGCTTCATAGGCTTGTAAAGCTCCTTGTATGTTGGCGAAGTTGTCATACATACCACGGTGAGGCTCATGGGTTGCCTGAGTAGCTTCTAAGGCTGCTATCTTGCTTTTAGTGTCTTCAAGATTTTTCTGAACTGCTTGTATTTGGGCGCAGAGATGATAGTAATCAAGACGACAATCTTCTTGCTGATGCTCAATAGAGCTCTTTTCATCTTGTAGTGTGTTGCTTCTATCAAGACTTAAGCGGATGTCACGGCTAGACTCCCAACGCTCAAGCAAGGCGATACGTGCCAGTACCTCGGGGCTTTGAGCTTCGAGTGTACATTGCTCTTTATTGCTTCGAGCTTCTTTAAGAGCTTTGTTCAGACTTTGCTCTTGCTCAAGCCATTTAGATATGTTTTGCTTTTGTGTAAGCTGATTATTTAGAGAAGTTATTTCTGTTTGTAGACTTTCTATTTTAAGTGAGAGTGTTTTATAGTCTTCTTCACTCAGCTGTTGCTCTTGTAAGAGTTGAATTTTGTTACTCAGTTCCTCGTATGCTCTCTTACTTTGGATATAACTATTGTGAATGGTTATCCCAATCTTAGAATAAACTTCAGTGCCGGTGAGCTTCTCAAGGATATTACAACGGTCTTTTACTTCAGCGGTTAAGAACTTATTGAATTCCCCCTGTGCAAGCATTGTTGTACGGCAGAACTGCTCTATCTCAAAGCCTGTAATCTCTAGTATTTTGGAGTCAATATCTCTAACCTTATCATAACTGATGCCTAGTTTTACATTTTGAAGAAATCTTTTGGGAGTTTGTAGATTTCCATTGATTTTGTTGTGTGCTCGGTTTACAGACCAAGTCGCAAGGTAAGGGCAATCGTCATTTCCTATAAATTCAAGTTTAACTTCCGCTAGACCAGCTCCACGACGTAGCATGTGAGCAGGATTATCTACCCTATTAGTTCCTGCGCTATTATTGCTTTCTGAACTGTTATAAACACCCTCATTCTTCCCTAATAAACGTGGCGTTGTTCCATAGAGAGCTAAGCAAATAGCATCGAGTATAGACGTTTTGCCTGCACCCGTAGGTCCCGTAATCAAAAAGATAGGTGCGTTACTTAGAGGACTAGCGTCGAAGTTGATGACGGCGTCTTCAATGCTGGTGATATTCTTGATGCTTAGTTGTTTAAGTTTCATAGGCTTAGTCGTTGTTTAGAAGGGTGTCTTGTATAGCTTTTTGGAGGCATTCTGCTAGTCCTTGTGGCAAATCCTGATTGTATCGTTTACGATAATAATCTTGCGCGATATCCATAGGATTTGCTGTTTTTAGCTCTTGTACAGTAAGACTTTTGTGTGCTCCTTGCTCTTGTATAGCAGGCTGAGCAGTCTTGATAAGGCAGTATTTACCTAGGGTTTGGTCTAATACTCTTGATACACGCTCGGCAGAGTCGGGTGCTAGTTGTGCGCTGTAATCGCTCGTTTTTAAGCGGATATAACTAGTTTGTGTGAGCGTCTTAGCGTATTCGGCAAGAGCTTGTAGAGCCTCATTAAAAGGTAAATCTTCTTTCGGATAAGTGATGAGTGGGCGTAAGGGTTCTAATTCTATAGTTCTGAGCTTAGGCGAACGACCTTCAAACTCAATAACCGATACAGAATGTTTGAAACTCTCATCAAAGCTGACCGCTAAGGGAGAACCGCAGTAGCGCGCACGCAACTCACCCTTGACCTCTATGTTACGAGGCTTATGAATGTGTCCTAAGGCGAGGTAATCATAGTTTGTCCCGAAGTCCTCTATCTGTACATATTCTAAGCCTCCGATATTGTCGTGTTGGTTGGGTTCAGAGCCTTGTACGAATAAATGTGCCATCAAGACTACGGGAAGATTGTCCGTATTGCGTTCCCTAACTAAGTCTAGCACGGCCTGCACGAAGGCTGTTTGTCGTTCATTGCCTTCGCTTGCGTTGTCTTGAACTTTGGGAAAGTTAGCAGGGTGAGCAAAAGGGATAGCCACTACATAACCTACTCTTTTGCCTTCACGACAAATCTCTACAATATGTCGTTCAAGAACTAATTCTTCATCATGACGCTCAAAAAGACCGACCACACGAATGCCACAGCGTTCCCATAGACTGCGAGAAATCTCAATACCTAGACTGCTATCGTGATTACCACTACTGACGACAATCTGCATACGAGGGGCTGCGTCCTGTATCTCGATGAGCATATCATGGAAGAGCTTTTGTGTCTGTTTGCTTGGGTTGCCAGTATGGTAAATATCACCGCTTACAACTAAGACGTCAGCTTGTTCTTGCTGGGCGATAGAAGCAATTTGCTTGAGCATGTGGGCATGCTCATCATAGCGGTCGTGTTCGTAGAGCTTATGCCCTAGGTGCCAGTCGCTTGTGTGGAGTACTTTCATAATTGATGCTCTTGAATAAAGTTATTAAATATTGAACTCTGAACTTAACAAATGCAAAGGTAAAAACAATATGAGACCATTGCATTATGCAGCACTCGCTGCGTTATTATCGACATTCAGGCCCCGTCATTTACAGAAGTAAACTCCCTGCGCCTTCAGTCTCAATGCCTTGCGAAAGCCGCATTCTGCAAAGCCCCACAAAAGGACAAGTTTTACTTGTCCTTTTGGAGACCGCACAGCGGTCTCAATATGAGCATCCTATCTGCAGGTAGCATATCAAGTTTTGAGTAACTCCATATTAGAAAGAGATATTTTGAAGATAATGCAGTAAGTATAGTCTTATGCAAAAGTCTCTTATAAATAAAGTTAGGCTCTCCAGATATATACCATCTGGAGAGCCTAACCGAGATTAAGGATTAGAGGGAAGATTAGTGCTTAGCCCACCAAATAGGCGTGCTAACAGCATCTGGTCCTCCTAAAAGTTTAACAGCCTCAGCATACCCTCTAGGAGAACTTTGCTCAAAGTTAGATGGGAACTTGAGTCTTTGAGGGAAGAATGCAATTTTTTGCTCTTCGTAGTTGCTCTTGTTTAGGCTTGGCATCGTAGTAATGGCTTGTTCTACTGCTGGTGTTTCAAAGAAAGGCAATCCTAGACGACGCTGGTCATTCCATGCTTCAAGAGGTAGCCAAGGCATATTAGCTAAATACTTTTGAGTGATAATCTTACTCAAGTGGTCATTGAGATTCTTACCATAAAGAGTTTTGCTCGCTACGGGATAATGATACTCATACTGCTCATGAGTTCCGGTATAGCCATTAACCATTGTCATCATTTTCGTACTAGGAGCTGCTGTAGTATGATCCCATTTCACAGAAGTACCTACGTTGTTATAGGATTCACTCTGTATGTAGGCAGCTGCATATTTCTGTAAACCTTGAGACTCAAAGTTAAGTTTGATACCTTGCTCATATGCTTCCTTTGCTCCCATAGGTACTGACCATCCGCGTTCGGCTGCTTCAGCGATAAGGAAGTAAGATTCCCATGCGGCAAAGAAAATACGAGCATTGGTGCTATTACGGAAGCGGAGCTTAAGACCAGGGTGAGCGTAAGGCCAGTCTTGAAATTCATTAAGACCACCTACTTCACCCCAAGAACCTGGTGTGGGAGCGTTCCATGTAAAAGCTCCATGCAAGACAATTTTATCTTCCTCCTTCTTATCCTTGGTCTTGAATAGATTGCGGTCAGTTTTCTTGTAATGCTCTCTCCAAGAAGGATATTTGGTATAATCGTTATCATCAAAGTCCCCAGGTATTGAGAATAGATTGTATGCACGAGGGTCAATAGTATTGTATAGTCCGTCAAAGAAGAAGCCTTTAGCAGGGTCATTGGTATTGAGTGTAAAATGTTTGTCGTAGCGTACACCCATATAATTGAGCG
>RBKG01000016.1 GCA_003640335.1 Porphyromonas sp. | reverse complement strand
ATAACCCCACAGGTATCTATGTCAAGGAGGGCGAAGACCTTATTGCATTTGTAGGCGATACTCATGGCTTCAGAAACCTGAGCATCCGAGTACAAAATCTAGACAAACCAGGTGGTGATGGCTTTAACGACCCTGTTTATTACAATCTTTATCAAGGATTTAATAAGATTCGCATGACTAAGCCAGGTCTTGTATATGTTATATACCTTGTAGGTGAAGGTCAAGCCGACAAGATGCAGCCAATAGACATTCACTTCGCTACAGGTAAAGTTAATGGTTATTACAATTCACAAGACTCAAAGCTTAAAGACAGATGGAAAGAATTGCTTGGCAAAGCTAGCTATAAGTACTTCGATGTCCTTGGTAAGTATGCACACCTAACTTTTGAAACACAAGCATTTAGGAGCTATACGCCAGAAGGCATTGAGCTAACCAAGACATACGATAGTATTGTCCATAATGAATGGATTCTACACGGCTACTACAAGTACCCTCAAAGAAAGCCATTAACTAGAATGTATCTACACGTGATGTATCACGCTTTCATGTATGCGACATGGTACCATACGGCCTATGTAGATGGCACTCAAAAAGATATTCTAAATCCAGACAAGATGCGCAACCCACACAGCCAAGGAGCGGCATGGGGACCATCCCACGAACTTGGTCACGTTAACCAAGTAAGTCCAGGGCTTAAATGGCGAGGCATGACAGAGGTAACTGTTAATATTCCATCTGAATATATCACTACCTATGTCTTCAAACAGCCTTCTCGCTTGCAGGTAGAAGAGCTTGATTACTACAGAAACAACCGCTATACAAAGGCATTCACCGAGGTTATAGCTAAGAAAGCACCTTTCTGCAAAGCTGGTGATGTATTCTGTAACCTTGTTCCGTTCTGGCAACTTGAATTATACTTCGGCAAAACTCTAGGTCTTACCCCTCGCCTATCGGCTGACGGTCATTCAGGCTTCTATCCTGATCTATACGAGTTCCTCAAGGTAGAGCCTGATCAGCCTAATCCCGGTACACAACAAACAGAGTTCCCTTACGCGGCATCTCATGTTGGAAAGAAAGATTTAACTCATTTCTTCGAACAATGGGGCTTCTTCCGTGAAGTAAACACCATCGTCGATGACTACGGAAAGGAACAAATGACTGTTACAAAGCAACGTGCGGATGAGGTTAAGGGTCGTATTAAGAATCTACATCTTCCTGATATGAAGGATATTGCCTTAGAGTATATTACTGATAATAACTCTCACCTCTATAAGAATCCAGAGAAGACTCTGACAAAGGGGCAAAGTGCAAGTATCAGTGGCAATACAATCCGAATTAGCGGATGGAAGAATACTGTAGCCTTTGAGATTTATGATGAACAGAATAATCTATTCTTCATTGCTGATGCTTCTTATCCCGAGTTAGGTAGAGCAGTATTTACTATTGACAAGAATTGGAATAGTAAGTACACGATTAAGGCTGTTTCTGCTGGCAATGCTAGAGAGATAGTGCCTCACAACTAAACTATTCAAAAGCATAGGTTCAGAGATTATTACGATCTCTAGTTTATGATACGAGAGGTGATAAGGTGTTAGACTAGTTCTAGCACCTTATCTATTTTATACATTGAGTAATTCTGCCTAGGGAATATAGTAGATTCAAACCTGCACACACGGCTTTCCAATATGCTTGATTCAAAATTACTGAAGTACGAGGTAAGACGAACTTTGCTGCCATTACAAAGCTACATTATTGTATTCACATAAAACTTGTATCTTTGCCCCCCGAAACGGATAAAACTATAATTTAATAAAACTTTTCCCTTTTGGGGATTGTTGTACCCATAAACTATAACTTCAGTAGCGACCAAGATGTCATTCCTTCCTCAACAAGAAGCCTGTCTCTTGGTCGCTATTGTCATCTAAATGATATTATGAATAAATTACAGATTTTTACCTGTCTCTTTATTTCGTCTCTTCTACTCACTGGCTATTCCTGCCAGAAAGGTTTTAGTGGAGTAGAAAATAATACGGCAGGAGTCATTGCAAGCAACCCAACAAAGCTGCCGGATAGGGTAGACTTTGAGAGCAAGGGGCATAGCAAAAACATTAACTTAGGAACACTAAAAAATGTTAAGCTCATCATTACATCAAATAAAAATTGGTGTCGTGCTGTACAGCAAGGTAATATGTTAAAAATCTCTGTTGACCTCAATGATGATACAGAGATACGTCAAGCGGTTCTAACTGTAAGGAGCGGAGGAGCAGAAGCAAAAATAAATGTTAGACAACTTGGTACAGACCCTGCTATACTCGTAGACCATGATATTTTCTCACTTCCTTCAATAGGGGGAAATCTCGATTTTGAGATAACTACTAACGTCAAGCTTGATGTTAAACTTCCTGATTGGATCACACCACCTAATGAAGCTCGTGCCATGCGCAAGGAGCAACGCCACTATGTAGTGCTAGCAAACAAAAACGATACTAAACGTTCTGGACAAATAGAGATTATCCAAACAAATCCTCAACAAGGAGTGGCACCACTGCGCAAGCTTATTACTATCCACCAAGATGGTTTAGCTGAGTATGCTTATGGGGCAACTGAGAACATCCCTCAAGATGAAAAAATAAAAGTCGTTAGCGGCTCGGCATCTTCTTTTCAAAATCCTGATATTATTGAAAAGAGTTTCGATGGCGACTACTCTACGATATATCACTCTGCATGGGCTAATGGAAGTCCTAACTACTATCCTATAACGCTAACTTATAACTTTGCAGAAGCTACCAATGTAGACTATGTAGTCTACTATCCTCGTACATCTGGATATAATGGTCACTTCCATAAGTTTGAGTTACAGTATTCTCTTGATGGAAACACCTATACCAAGATAGATGATTACGAGCTTATTGACAAAGTAGCTCCAACACGACTAGCCTTTGAAAAGCCAATAAGAGCCAAAAGTTTCCGCTTTGTTGTGCGCAAGGGCTATGGAGATCGTGCAGGATTTGTCTCATGTGCTGAAATGGAGTTCTTCAAGCAATCTGATAAGAGCTTTGACTATAAAAGTATCTTCGCCAATGACCTTTGCACAGTAGTTCGCCCTAACATCACAGATCCTCAGATAGCTGCTATTAGTGACCCATTCTTCCGCAACTTAGCTCTGTACGTTAAGCATGGCAGGTACGAAAAAGAATTCCGCGTAGCCAGCTATAAGCCTTATCAACATCCTGCTATCATTGCTAGTAAAAATAAGACTCATGCCTGCTCTATCTTAGATAACCCCACAGGTATCTATGTTAAGGAGGGAGAAGACCTCATCGCATTTGTAGGAAATACTTACGGATACAAAGACTTGGGTATACGAGTACAAAACCTAGACAAACCAGGGGGTGATGGCTTTAACGACCCTGTTTATTATCCCCTTTCTCAAGGATTCAATAAGATTCGCATGACTAAGCCTGGTCTTATATATGTTTTATACCTTGTCGGTGAAGGTCAAGCCGACAAGATGAAACCTATAGATATCCACTTCGCTACAGGTACAGTTAATGGATATTACAATTCACAAGACTCAAAGCTTAAAGATAGGTGGAAAGAATTGCTTGGCAAGGCTAGCTATAAGTACTTCGATGTGCTTGGTAAGTATGCTCACCTAACTTTCGAGACTCAAGCATTTAAGGACTATACGCCAGAAGGCATTGAGCTAACCAAGACATACGATAGTATTGTCCACAACGAATGGATTCTACACGGATACTATAAGTACCCTCAGAGAAAGCCATTAAGTAGAATGTATCTACACGTGATGTACCACTCCTTTATGTATGCGACATCTTATCATACAGCCTATGTAAATGGCACCCAAAAGGACATCCTAAATCCAAACAAGATGCGCGACCCCAAGAGCCAAGGTGCTGCATGGGGACCATCTCACGAGCTTGGTCACGTTAACCAAGTAAGCCCAGGTCTTAAATGGAGAGGTATGACAGAAGTAACAGTTAATATTCCATCCCAGTATATAACAACCTACGTCTTCAAACAGCCTTCTCGTCTACAAGAAGAACCACTTCAATATGGGAACAACCGCTATACCAAAGCCTTTACTGAGCTTATTGCCAAGAGGGTTCCTTTCTCTAAGGTTGGTGATGTATTCTGTAACCTTGTTCCGTTCTGGCAACTTGAACTATACTTCGGTAAAACCCTGGGGCTTACTCCTCGCCTATCAGCTGATGGTCATTCAGGTTTCTATCCAGACTTGTATGAGTTCATCAGACAAGAACCAAACCAACCTAATCCAGGTACACAGCAGACAGAGTTCCCTTACTCCGCATCACGCATTGGGAAGAAAAACCTCACTCATTTCTTTGAACAATGGGGCTTCTTCCGCGAAGTAGATGTTGAAATCAATGACTATTCAAAGGAACAGATGACTGTGACTAAGCAACGTGCTGACGCAGTAAAGGATCGTATCAAGAAGCTGAACTTACCAGACATGAAGCATATTGCCCTAGAGTATATAACAGATAATAACTCTCACCTCTATAAGAATCCTGATAAAATTCTGCTAAAGGGACAAAATGCAAGTATTAGTGGCAATACAATCCGAATTAACGGATGGAAGAACACTGTAGCCTTTGAGATTTATGATGAAAAAAATAATCTATTCTTCATCGCTGATGCTTCTTATCCCGAGTTAGGTAGAGCGGTATTTACTATTAACAAGAAATGGAATAGCAAGTACACTATTAAGGCTGTTTCGGCTGGCAATGCTAGAGAGATAGTACCTCACAACTAAACTTTTCCAGCACATAGGTTTAGAGATTCACACAATCTCTAGCTTATGATACGAGAGCAGATAAGGTGTTAGACTAGTTCTAACACCTTATCTATTTTATACACAGGACAATCTTGACAACATCTCTATCCTAGTAGAGATTTGGAGATTTGGTATAATGGTCGTATCCCTAAATCGTGCTCACTATCAGCAACGAAAAAACTCCCCCAACAAGCAATCGCTTGCTAGGGGAGTTACTTTTGATTTGCAACATATTGAAATTACATGATACAAATACGATTACTTTTTACTTTCTTCAGGGGAACTAAGTGATTTGCTTTTAGCCCATCCATTCAGCGCAGCAGTTATCAGGATAACTAAGAAAAAAACAACGAGAAGAACTAATACAATTGTATGAATAACACAATTAGCCTTGCTATTAGGACTGCCGAATAAGTATATTGCAGCAATATAATGCATAATAAGTATCATAATCCAAGTTATCATTAAAATTATTCCTATTAAAGTATTGAGCTTTGAAACAGAATAACGACCAGGCTTGGTTGTAAGGAGATTACTATCTAAGCTCCAAGGAGTACAATCTTCCCCCATCTGATACTTTAATGGAATATTTAAATCCTCTTCCTGTTCTATATCCAAAATTCTCCTTTCATAAACCTCATACCATGCTTTAGAACTTTTTGCCATCATAATCCATATTATGGAAAAAACAATGGCTAATAAAGCTATGGCACAACAAAGTTCATGGATTACCAAAGCGTTCTCAATCTCTTTTTCAAATAGCTTTGACACCAAAAAGCCATAACTTGAAAAAAATAAGACTAATAATGCTGATAAAAAAATTGACCTTTGCCATAAATTTGAAATCTCAAAGTCTCTCAATTTGTAAAATGTCTCTCTAATTTCTTTGAGAGAAACTTGATCCTCTTTCTTTGTACACATAAATTAAAAACAAACAAGACTCAATATTATTAAGGAATAAAAATCCCAGCAACTTATTATGTTACTGGGATTTACTTATTTTTAATTAGCGTTTATTAGCACTTTTACTTCACTTCCTCGAAGTCTGCATCAGTGATGTCTGCACCGCCTTGAGATGCGTTGTTAGCATTAGGCTGTGCTCCACTCATGTCTGCTCCGGCCTGAGCACCACCTGCATTAGCATACATTTCACTGCTAGCTGCGTGGAAA
>RBKG01000193.1 GCA_003640335.1 Porphyromonas sp. | reverse complement strand
CATTCCACCCTGGGCTTTGAAGAAGTATCGTGCCTATGGCACTCATAATGCACCTAAATTTTGATGCGCTTGCCCTACCGCCCGACGAAGTTTAATCCGTTTCTGTCTTATTGTTCTCTGTGTTACGCTAGCCCCTGCTTGGCGATGGAGTGTGCAGCAAAAAGGAAAAAATATCTGACAATACTTAGTTGTAAAAAAAATTAACTTTGATGCAAGCTTAGATTAGTTAGAATATATACCGACTCAGACAATACATATATAACTTATCATTAAATGTCTTAAATATGAAAAGAGACTCAAAACTACCTTATTTGTTTCTTCTTGGGAGTATTGCGACAATGCCTATGTTTGCAGGGCCTGGGCAAACGCAACAGCCTAACAAAGAACTTATCAACAATGGGTTTGTTGACTCCAAAATGGCTCTACAGCAACCCAAAGGTCAAGCAAGAACCATTACTGGAACTGTTGTCGATGAGAAGGGTGAACCTGTTATCGGTGCAACAATCAAAGTTAAAGGGAAGAATAGCGGAACTATCACAGACCTTGACGGTAATTTTACCTTACAGGTGCTAGGGTCAACTACGCTTACAGTTTCCTATGTTGGTTACATATCTCAGGATATTACTGTTGGTAATGCAAAATCGTACAAGATTCAGTTGAAACAAAACCAACAAGCGCTCAATGAAGTTGTCGTTGTTGGTTATGGTAGCAGTACGAAGCGAGATCTTATTGCTTCTGTTAGTGCTATTGAAGCAAAAGAAATCACGAATGTGCCTGTAGCCAATATCGCACAAGGTCTTGCTGGTCGCTCTCCTGGTCTAATTGTAACGTCTAGCGGCGGTGGGATAAATTCTAAGCCTAACATTAGCATTCGTGGTGGTGGTACTCCTATATATGTTATAGATGGTATCATTCGCAGTAGTACTGATTTCCAAAACCTTTCTCCTGAAGATATACAGAGCATATCTATCTTAAAAGATGCTTCAGCTACAGCTGTTTACGGTTCGCGTGCAACCAATGGTATCATACAGGTAACAACCAAAAAAGGTGTCAGTGGGAAACTAAATATCAACTACGATTTCAGTTATAGCATAGCTCAACCAAGCATTTGGCCTAAAAAACTCGGCTCCTATGAGCGAGCTCTCTATGCCAATAGAGCTCGCACTAACGATGGTCTAGACCCTGTATATAATGAAGTTGCATTAAAGGCATTCCAAGATGGCAGTGACCCCGAGCACTTTAATGATACAGACTGGAGAAGCCTAGTACTCAATAACTGGGCTCCGCAATCTAAACATACCATAACTCTGAGTGGCGGAGGAGAAACATCTAGGTTTTATGCTTCTCTAGGACATGTTCATCAGAATTCTCTGTATAAGAATAATAACCATTTCATGAAACGAACCAACTTTCGCCTCTCAGCAGAAAGCAGGTTGCGCGACTTAGGATTTACATTCCGAGGAACAATTGATGGTTATCGTCAGCATAACGAGCATCCATACACCTCTACATCTAGTGGATACTATCAAGTATTCTCACATATCAACAATATAAAGTCCTATTTGCCAGGAGTAAACAAATATGGTCTACCATTTAATATCACTGATAACCCTGTAGTTGAGACAGCCAAAGATGCTGGATACAATCGAAACTATGAAAACGTTGTCAATGGAAAAGGTGAGATCATTTGGGATTGCCTCTGGGTTGACGGGTTGCGCCTTCGTTTGGCAAGCAACTATCGTTACTATGGAGAAACAAGTAAACAGTGGCGCAAAGATGCAGCACAGTATGATTGGAATTCAACTTCTCCAGTTTATCTGAATCAGCCACTGCTTTACCATTCTTCTAGCAATGGATATTCTTACACAAATCAGGCATTTACTGAGTACAAGAAAACTTTTGGAGATAAGCACTCAATATCTGCTATTGGTGGGTTTGAACAGTATTATCAGAAAGGAGATCAGTATTGGCTAAAACGTGAAAAATATCTATTTCCTGTAGATCAGATTGAAGCAGGGGATGCCAATACTAAAGATAATGGTGGCTCTGAAAGTGAACTAGGACGTATGGCTTTCGTTCTTCAATCAAAATATGATTACGCGAAGAAGTACTATGCAGAGTTTAGTTTACGTGAAGATGGCAGTGACTATTTTGCTAAAGGTCATCGTTGGGGAACATTCTTCTCTGGTTCTCTCGGTTGGGTTGTAACGAATGAGTCCTTTATGAAGCCACTCGTAGACCGTAATATACTTAATATGCTGAAAGTGCGTGCTTCATATGGGGAAACTGGTCTTGATAGTAGCGCAGGACGTTTTGCTTATCTCACCTCTTACGGGTTAAATGGACAGTCGTACGTCGTAGATGGTAAGTATGTGCCTGGGTTCTATGAAAGTGCGTTGCCTTCTCCTGACCTTACTTGGTATACTACAAGACAAACTGTGGGGGGATTTGACTTTGCTTCTCTTAATAATCGCCTTACCGGCTCATTTGACTATTTCTACTACTCCACTAAGGGTTATCTTATGGCTCCTGTAGGGGAAAGCTATACCAATACAGCATTGGGTATAACTCCTCCAAAGGTTAAGTCAAATAGTGAGCATAGACGTGCTGGTTTCGAAATTACTTTGGGATGGCAAGATAAAATTGGAGAAGTTAAGTATGGTATAAATGGAAACTTCACTTACTTCGACCAGATGTGGGCGCTCAACGAATCTGAGTCCAAGAACGAGACTTTAAATCCTTATCAACGTAATCAGCAACAAAAGCCCTATTATGGCAAATTGTATCATAGTCTTGGCTACTATACTGGGGCAGAAGATGTCTACAATTCCGCTGGGGTATTACAATCTTACAACTCTGGAAATTTGACAGCTGGCGACCTCAAGTATGAGGACACCAATGGTGATGGTAGAATTACGGGTGAGGATCTTAGACGACTAGGTAAGTCTAGCACGCCTCAAGGTCAGTTTGGTATAAACTTGTCTGCAGAATGGCGTGGATTATCTGTCTCTACCTTGTTACATGGCTCTACTGCTTTTGATATGTATCTCTCTAGCGATGCTGCTATGAAAACAGGTGCTTCGGCTGATATGCCTGTTGCATTTGGCTACCAGAGAGATACTTGGACTCCTGATAATCCTAATGCACAATATCCAAGGCTTATGTCCAATACAGGGCTGAACAATAACAATAACTACATTTCTAGCGACTTCTGGCTAATCAATGGAGCATATTTAAGAATGAAGGATATTCAGGTTAATTATGACTTAAAGTATAGCTTACTGAAGAGTATGAATTGGTTATCTCATTGTAGGATTGGTCTTTCTGGACAAAATATCTTTACCATTTCAGAGGCAACAAAATATGGTTTGGACCCAGAGAACTCTTCTACCGCTGGATATGGATATCCTGTTGAGAGAATTTTTGCATTTACGTTAAACCTAGGTTTCTAAAGGAATAAGGAAATGAAAAATAGATATATTATAGGAATGTTGGGTCTGTGTGCGTTGGCAATGACATCTTGCCAAGACACTTTGGATACTCACCCTACGGAGATTTACGACGAAGCCGTTGTATGGGGAAGTCGTAATACGGCACAAGCATTTATCAATAATACGCTCAATAATGTAATCACCCAATGTGGATATGCTGGTGGTGGCTCGTGTATTGACTGGGAGGCAAAGACACCGAATGCTATGCGCTGCTCGCAGGTCGGTGAAGGTATTGACAACTTTGCTAATGAATTAGGTATCAATAATAATTCAGACTTCGGAGCAAATCGGTTTGCATTGTTGCGTCAGTGCAATTTGATTTTCAAGAATCTTGGGGCTTCTACGTCTATCAGTGAGGCGGATAAGAAACCACTCCTGGCTCAAGCTCACCTTCTAAGAGGCATGATTTTCTTTGACCAAGCCAAGAAAATGGGAAGATTTGTTCCTGTAACGCAAGTTTTTGATGCTAAGGATTCGAGCGCAGTTAAACTCCCAATGACAAAGGATATTGCTGAGAGTTATAAATATGTTATTTCTGATTTAGAAGCGGCAGCCGAAAATATGCCTGAGAGAAGTGCTCTCGGCTTGCCTACCAAATGGTCAGCTGATGTCATTCTTAGCCGTGCCTGTCTTCAGGCGTATGCTTATACTAAAGATGCTACTTATTTGGATAAGGCTATTAAGGCGGCAGAAGATGTCGTCAACAAGAGTGGTATCAATCTATCAACCTCTACAGGCTTGTTCAATGAGACAGATGCTACTAATCCTGAAATTCTTTGGGCATACTATCGTCTAAGCAGTAATACGACAATTGGTGGTCTTGACGAACTAATCCGAATTTACCCTAACATTGCTGCTGGTGATCAGGCTGCATCAAAGAGTCCTCACAAACTCATTGATAAATCAGGCAGAACATTTGAAGGCTGGTCTATCTATTTTCCAACGCAGGACCTTGTTGACCAGTTCCTTGTCATTGATGAGAAAACAGGTAAAGCTTTGCCTTGGGATAAAACATCACAATACCTAGACAATGTTGAGATATTAGACCCTAACGGAGTAACCACTAGTGGGCAAGTAGATGCTTATAAGCGTAATGATGGGGGAGAACGCCGTATTCCAACGCCTCAAGATTTGTTACAGACAAAAGAAGGTTATCCTGTATTTAAGCACTACGCTAAAGTAAAACAAGGTGTTGATAGGACAATATCTGATATCATGTACAATAAACGTGACCGTAGATTTAACACTACAGTTATTCATGATGGAAGTTCTTGGTGTGGTGAAAAGGTTGAAACGCAGCTATCTGGAAATCTTTCACAGGGAGTGAGAGATAAGGAAGATGGAGGTTGGTACAATACTACAACGGGATACTTTTGGCGTAAGAATTAAATTGAAACCCCAGAACCACGTGCCTATTACAGCTGTAAGGTTGAGTATCACTATAATATAGCACGACTCGCTGAAGCATATCTAAATCTGGCAGAAGCACAGCTCCTTAAGCATAATGTATCAGCGGCTGTAACGGCTCTAAACAAGACTCGTACTATTCATGGTGGATTACCAGCCTCAACAGCTACTTCAGAGCAGGAAGCTTGGCAAGATTATATCCGCGAACGTAATTGTGAAATGACCAATGAGGGTGGAGATATCTATTTTAGTTACCTCCGTTGGGGAATGTATGGCGGACATGCCAATCAAGGACGTAGTGCAGGCGATGTGATTTCTGACCTTGACCGTCCAACCTATAAGGTAGAGATTAGTCGTGATCGTAAATCCGTACTTATTGGACAGCATACGCTTCTCAATTCGGCAACTAGAAGTTTCACCACTAGGCGTTACCTATTACCTATTGCACAAGGGTTCCTTAATACACGTGAATCTTATGGTCTTGACCATAAACAGAATGAAGGATGGTAAAATTCTTTTACAGTAATTAGTTATGAAGACAAACAGAATATTTAGTGCATTATTATTCTTTCTTACCGTCGTACTCTTCAGCTCTTGTCTGAACCACGACTTGGAAGAATTACCAACATATGATGGAAATGATATTACAAGTGTTGTTTCTGTCTATCATAGATACTATAGCAATACTACAATTCCTATAAGTAACGCTAAGAAGGTTTTGCAAAAACAACTGCAAGTTACAAGTAGCAATATTGACAAAAAAAATAAGACTGTTAGTATTCAGGTTAAGATTCCAACAAACTTCCCTAAAGAGGAAGTTGCCAAGGTTAATAAAAATAATCTTGTGGTGATTCTTGGCATATCAACAGCCGCAATTATTGCTCCAGCTCCAGACGCACCTAAACTTGGGGTTCCTGGTGACTGGTCTAAACCTAATAAGTATGTAGTCAAAGCTGCTAATAAAAGTATGGCAGAATGGACGGTTACACTAACATTAGATAAATAGCCTATACTGCTAATAAAAAATACCAGGATACATTCTCTAGAGAATGTATCCTGGTATTTTTTATGCAAACTAAGATTATTGCGAAGAGAGCTTATTCAAAAAAATGGCAGACAAGAAGCTCTTGCATGTATTCGGGCTTAATC
>RBKG01000191.1 GCA_003640335.1 Porphyromonas sp. | reverse complement strand
TTCTTTGGATAAACTATCCTCCGAAGTCGTCGAAGTAGAGTGAACTACGTTCCACACCAAGATTATCAAGCATAACCTTCACAGCATTAGCCATAGGACCAGGACCACACATGTAGTACTCAATATCCTCTGGAGCTTCGTGCTTAGAGAGGTAGTTATCCAAGATTACTTGGTGAATGAAACCTACATAACCATCCCAATTATCTTCTGGCTGAGGGTCACTCAGAGCGATATGGAACTTGAAGTTAGGGAAGTTACGTTCGATTTCACGGAAGTCTTCTTCGTAGAAGATTTCCTTCTTACTACGTGCACCATACCAGTAGCTAACCTTACGTCCAGTCTTCACTGTATTGAAGAGGTGAAGGATTTGTGCTCTCAATGGAGCCATACCAGCACCACCACCGATATAAAGCATTTCGTTTTCAGTTTCCTGAATGTGGAAATCTCCATAAGGACCACTCATCGTAACCTTATCACCTGGCTTAAGGCTGAAGATATACGAAGAAGAGATACCTGGGCTAACATTCATCCATGTACCTGTAGCACGGTCCATAGGAGGCGTAGCGATACGAACGTTCAGCGTAATGATATTACCTTCGGCAGGATAGTTAGCCATAGAGTAAGCTCTTACCGTCTCTGTATCGTTCTTACAAGTCAAATCCCACATCTTGAAGCGGTCCCAATCATCACGGAACTGCTCTTCAATAACGTAGTCACTGTACTTGATATCATACTTAGGAATCTTAATCTGTGCGTAGCTACCGCTCTTGAAGTTCATCACTTCACCTTCAGGAAGCTTTACCACAAACTCCTTGATGAAAGTAGAAACGTTTCTGTTAGAGATAACCTCACATTCCCATTCCTTAACACCAAAGACTTCTTCAGGTACAAGAACCTTCATATCTTCCTTAACCTTCGTTTGGCAAGCAAGACGCCAGTGTTCTTTCTGTTCCTTACGGCTAAAGAAACCTGTTTCAGTAGGAAGGATTTCTCCCCCACCCTCTACTACACGGCAACGGCACTGACCACAGCTACCACTACCACCACAAGCAGAAGAAAGGAAGATATTCTGACCTTGAAGCGTATTAAGCAGAGTACCACCGATGGGCACATCCGCATTCATTTCGTCATTGACATTTAGCTTAACGTTGCCACTTGGTACAAGTTTAGCCTTAGCCCATAGAAGGACGAAAACGAGCAAGAGTGTTATAGACAAAAAGACTACGACACTTATTATTATTACGTTCATCTTAATTTATCGTTCTTATTATTTCGTTATACACTTGCTCTTACATCTTCACACCAGAGAAACTGAGGAAAGCGATACCCATAAGAGCAGTCACGATAAATGTGATACCAAGACCGCGTAATGGCTTAGGAATATCTGAGTATTGAAGCTTCTCACGAATAGCTGCCATAGCTACGATAGCAAGCATCCAACCAATACCCGAACCGAAACCATATACAGTAGCATCTCCCACATTTACAAACTCACGCTGCTGCATGAAGAGAGAGCCACCAAGGATAGCACAGTTCACAGCAATCAAAGGCAAGAAGATACCTAGTGATGCATACAAAGATGGGCTGAAACGCTCTACCACCATTTCTACGAGCTGCGTAAAGGCAGCAATAACCGCAATAAAGATGATAAATGAAAGGAAGCTAAAGTCTAGTGACGCATACTCAGGATTGAGCCATGCAAGGGCACCAGCCTTAAAGACCTTTGTTTCCAACATATAGTTGATAGGAAGCGTGCAAGTTAGGATAAACGTTACCGCTAGACCTAAACCAAGAGATGTCTTTACATTCTTAGACACAGCCAAGAACGAACACATACCTAGGTAGTAGGCGAATATCATATTGTCGATAAAAATCGACTTAAAGAATAATGCTAATGTTTCCATTTTCTAAATTGATTAACGTCCTACTATTTTTCTTGCAAGTCTTCATTGATAGAGCGGTGTACCCAGATAATAACGGCCACAGAGATAAGAGCCATAGGAGGCAAAATCATAAGACCATTATTAACGTAACCATGAATACCATCTGACGCATAAATAGCCTCAGGTATTACTCGGTAACCAAAGAGAGTACCTGAGCCAAGCAGTTCTCTAAAGAAACCAACAATTACGAGGATAGCACCATAACCAAGACCGTTACCAACGCCATCGAGGAAGCTTTCCCAAGGCTTGTTACCAAGCGCAAATGCTTCTAAGCGACCCATCAAGATACAGTTTGTGATAATCAAACCGATAAACACTGAGAGCTGCTTACTTACATCATAAGCGTACACCTTGAGGACTTCGTTCACAAGCGTCACAAGAGTAGCAGCTACTACGAGCTGTACGATGATGCGGATACGCCCAGGAATAGTCTTACGGATAAGCGAGATGATTACATTCGCAAAAGCTACTACGACTGTTACAGAGAGCGCCATCACAATAGCTGGAGCTAACTTTGATGTTACAGCCAAAGCCGAACAGATACCAAGCATCTGTACGACTACTGGGTTATTCTTACTCAGAGGACCGAGTAGAGTTTCTTGATTCTTTTTATTCCAGAGAGACATAACTATTGAGCTTGATATTGATATGATTCAAGGAACTTAGAGAATGGTGCAAGGCTAGCCTTAAGCATATCGTGTACACCATTACTTGTTAGCGTACCACCTGATATACCGTCTACGGCATCTTGTCCTTCAGCAGTATGACCAGGCTTTACGACTGCGATACCCTTGAAGACACCTTCCTTGTATAGTTCCTTACCCTTAAATTGGTCAGCGAAACGAGTAGTTGAGATTTCTGCACCAAGACCTGGAGTTTCACCAGCGTTACCAAAGTCTGCACCAAACACTGTAGAGTGGTCAGTAGCATCTACTGAGATATAACCCCAAATCTTATTCCACAAACCAGCACCATTAAGAGGCAAGATATAAACAAGCTTACCATTCACATCGGCAACAAAAGCATTCAAACGAACGTCCTTAGCAGACTTTTCACCCTTCTTAAGGAGCTTCATCTCTAGTTCTGTATTGTTGTTGAAAGCTTCGCTGTTAGTAAGCTCATCGCCCTTGAATGTCTTAAGCACTGTACCTTCTCCGTCTAGAAGAATTTCTTCCTTAATAAACTTATTATAGACATTCTTCACTTCAGACTTCGCTGGTGTTTGACCGATAGAGCGAAGGATTTGCTCCATCTTGTCAATCTTTTCATTCTCTTGCTGTGCAGGCTTGAGTGATGTAGCAGCTACTGCTAGGAGTACAGCTGCTAGGACTACCATTATGATAGAATAGATAATGGTATATGAGTTCTTTTCTGTATTCATTACCTATCTGTATTAAGCCTTATTATTCTTAGTTACACGAGCAAGACGGCGTTGTGTATTGCGCTCTACTACGAAGTAGTCAATCACTGGAGCCATCGTATTACCGAAGAGGATTGCAAGCATCATACCTTCTGCATAACCAGCGTTAAGCACACGGATAAACACAGCCATCACCCCGATAAGGAAACCATAAATCCACTTACCCGTTTCTGTACGAGCAGCAGTAACTGGGTCTGTAGCCATGAAGACGATACCGAAAGCAAAACCACCGAAGACAAGGTGTTGAAGTGGTGTCGCTAGCATCTGAGGAGTAGCACCAACGGCATTGAATACACAAGCCATCACAACAGCTCCAAGTACACCAGATACCATAATCTTATAGCTTGCAATACCCGTCCAGATTAGGAAAATCGCACCAATCAAGATAGCAAGTGTGCTCACTTCACCGATAGAACCAGGGATAAATCCAAGGAATGCATCCTGAATACTTGGTAGATGAGCAGCAACAGCATCATAAGCCTGCTGTGCAGTTTCACCTTCAGCCACCTTAGCTCCTGCCAAATGACCTAGAGGAGTAGCACCAGAGAAGCTATCTACTACCTTGCCAGCACCCATACCGAAAGTATCTGTTAGACGCACCCAAACCTTATCACCACTCATAGCGGCAGGATAAGAGAAGAATAGGAATGCACGAGTAATAAGTGCTACGTTGAAGATATTGTATCCCGTACCACCGAAGACTTCCTTAGCAAAAACAACTGCGAAAGCCGTTGCTACTGCAATCATCCATAGTGGAGTTTCCACAGGAACAATCATAGGAATAAGGAGACCTGTAACAAGGAAACCTTCTGCTACTTCATGTCCCTTGCGAGATGCAATAATAAACTCGATACCAAGACCCACTACATAAGACACAATAATCTGTGGGAGCATAGAGAGTAAACCGTAGAGGAACATCGTGCAGATGCCCGTGCTACCCTCTCCAATAGCATTGTAGTGCTGGTATCCTAGGTTGTACATACCGAAGAAAAGCGCAGGAAGAAGAGCGATGATAACCATCGTCATTGTGCGCTTGCTATCTACAGCATCATGTACATGTACGCCACTCTTGCTAGTCGTATTCGGAACGAATAAGAACGATTCAAAAGCATCAAATGCCGTATGAAAAGCTTCATACTTTCCACCAGGCATAAAGTGTGGCTTAATTTTATCTATTTGTTTTCTTAGAGCGTTCAAAGCAATAAATCTTTAAAAGTTGACATTAGTTCATTTCCTTGTATAGCTCATCAAGCCCATCACGTACGATTTGCTGCAGAGGCATCTTTGAGGTACAAACGAATTCACATAGAGCAAAATCCTCTGGTGCTACTTCGTAGATACCACGTGCTTCCATATCATTGATATTAAAGGCGATGATACTCTTAATCAGATATTCAGGATAAATATCCAATGGGAATACCTTATCGTATTCGCCACTCATGATAATCGCACGATGACCACCTTGCAAACGAGCATCTAGAGTATACTCCTTGCTCTTAGGTGATAGCCAGCTAAAGAAGCTACGGCTCACACTAAACTTGCCGAAGCCAGGCAATGCCCATCCAAACATATCGTGGACATCATCACCTTCAGGGATAACCGTAATTTGGTCTGTTTGATAGCTTACGAATAAGTGATTTTCATCAACCTTACGGCCTGTAAGCACATCTCCATCAATAACGCGTTCGTGCTCAGCCTTCACGGCAAGTCCCTTAGGGAACACTTCGCTAAAGCGTGCTCCTGGGATAACGTCGATGTAACCATGCTTCTGACTATCGCTACCAGTGAGGGCAATAGTACGAGAGTAGTCAACCTTACCCGTTAAGAGGAAGCGACCGATAACAAGCAAGTCTGTAGCCTTAAGCGTCCAAACAACCTCATCCTTATTTACAGGAGCTGTGAAGTTAATAAGTGTACCTACTAGACCAGCAGGATGCACACCTCCCATTTCTACACGCTCTACATCCTTAACATTAGGAAGACTACCAGGCTTAACACCTAGATAAACCTTACCTACCGTTAGCTTGCTAAGCGCAGTAAGTGCAGCTTGAAGCTCAGCCTCTCTTCCCTTTACAAGGAAATCAAAGTTAGGAGCTAGAGGAGCTGTAAAGTTAGCCGTCACAAAGATGTCTCGAGGCGCGATAGCAGGGTCTGCTATACGGTCATAAGGGCGTTGACGGAAGAAAGCGAAGAGACCACTCTCCAAAAGGAGCGAAAGGACAGCCTCTCTGCTTGAGAGATTATCTACAGAAAAAGCCTTGTAATCAGGCTCTCCAATAGGCTTAATCTCCACGCTTAGCACCTTACGCTTAGCACCACGATTAATCGCTACTACTTCACCGCTTACAGGAGATGTAAACTTGAAGTCTGGCGACGTCTTGTGATACATAATAGGAGAACCTACTTGAACCTTATCACCTTCGCGCACGAGGAGCTTAGGGATAAGACCTACATAATCCTCAGGAACAATAGCATAAGTACTACCGCATTCGGCTTTCCCAAGATGAGTCTCAGGCGCCTTACCTGTGAGATTAAGCGAGAGGCCCTTCTTTACGAAAAAACTACTTGCCATATCACTATTTAAATGTTTGTATAATAATAGAGTGCAAAAATACTAAATAATCAGAGATGCACAATAATTCACCCTACAGACCTCTCCCCTCTTTATGGTCTTTTACTAAGTATGATTGACATAGTCTATCCTGCATATTTCAATCTGAAAGAAGTAC
>RBKG01000020.1 GCA_003640335.1 Porphyromonas sp. | reverse complement strand
GGGGGCTAAGCATGGCGGAGAGCCTTCAGTTGGGAATAGTTATGTATCTTTATACCATAAAAATAAAATAATACAATGAAGATAAGAAGTGTTTTTGCGACCTTAGTGCTCTTAGGTCTCGCTTTTAGAGCGTCTGCAGATGAGGGTATGTGGCTGATGCAACAATTAGCCAAGCAGTATGCCAATATGCAGAAACGAGGTCTTAAAATGAAAGACTACGATATCTATAACCCTAATGGTACATCGCTCAAAGATGCTGTGGTGATTTTTGGAGGCGGATGTACGGGTGAAGTGATTAGTAGTCAGGGCTTAGTTCTGACCAATCATCACTGTGGTTATGATGCTATTCAGTCGCTAAGTAGTGTTGAGGCTAATTACCTTGAGCATGGTTACTGGGCGCAAAGTGAGCAAGAAGAATTGCCCGCAAAGGGACTGACTGTTACATTTATTGATGCTATTGAAGATGTGACAGACTACGTGCAGAAGGCTCTTGCTCGTGATAAGAATAAGCATGAAATGGCTTACTTATCAGCTAGTTATCTCGCAACGCTAGCACAGAAGAAAGTAGGCAAGCCTCTGCCCCAAGGTGTGGAGGTGGAGATTAAGCCTTTCTATAATGGCAATCGCTACCTGATGTTCACGAAGAAGGTGTATAGCGATATTCGTTTCGTGGGTGCGCCTCCTAGTGCCATTGGCAAGTTCGGTGCCGATACAGACAACTGGGTTTATCCTCGTCATACGGGTGATTTCTCTATTTTCCGTATCTATGCTGATGCTGCTGGTAATCCTGCGCCATACTCAGCGAGCAATAAGCCTCTCAAACCTAAACGCTGGTTTAATATCTCGACTAAGGGCGTAGAGCAAGGCGATTATGCTATGATTATGGGCTTCCCCGGACGTACTAACCGCTTCTTTATCCCCGAAGAGGTTGAGGAGTGGAAGACGATTGACAATGATATTCGCATACGTATGCGCGGTATTCGTCAAGAAGTGATGCTCAAAGAAATGCAGGCAGACCCTAAGGTAAATATTCAGTATGCGGCTAAGTATGCTTATAGTCAGAATGGTTATAAGCGTGCTATTGGTGCTAACTGGGGTATTGAGGTGCGTGACTTGGCTGGTGCTAAGCGTCAGCAAATGGAGTCTTTGCTTCAAGAAGCTAATGCCAAGGATAAGGCTATCTATGAGCAGGCCTTACAGCAGATACGTTCGGCTATTCATGAGCGTGCAAGCCTGCGCCGTAGGCAGTGGTATCTGAATGAGGGCTTAGCTACTAGCTTAGAGTTTATTACACTAATCTCTGTAATGAATTCTTCAAATCAAGAAGGGCTTAAAGATTTCCTTAAAGACTATAATGCAGAAGTCGATAAAAAGGTCTCTAAGGCTGTTCTTACTGAATATGTTAAGCAAATAAAAGAAGACGAACGCCCAGCAGAATTGAATAAACTACTTGCAGACTTTGGCTCTGTAGATGCTCTCGTGGATATGCTTTTTACTAGCCGTATGATGAAGCAGGAGTCTGCAGCACAGCTAGCGAAGGGTACGCTCACTATGAATCAAGCAGATAGTACGCTTCTCCGCTTCGTTAAGATGCTTGCGGAGGAGGGTTACGCGCTTAGACAAGCTTTGAGTAAGTATGATAATCCTATTGAGCTCGCAAGACGTACTTATGTAGGAGGATTGCTCAAGTATAAGGGCGCAGAAAATCTGTGGCCAGATGCCAACTCAACGCTACGCTTTACTTACGGACAAGTGCAGGGATACAAGCCTCGCGATGGTGTTTCTTATGACTTCCGTACTACTCTAGAGGGTGTTATGCAGAAGGCTGACAGCACCTCTTGGGAGTTTGCTGTGCCTAAGCGACTAACTGAAATCTATAAGACGCAGAGCTATGGACAGAATAAGCGTTGGGCTATTCAGACGCCTACGGGCTGGGTAATGCCTGTTAATATGGCAGCGACGACCCACACGACTGGCGGAAACTCTGGTAGCCCCGTCCTCAATGCTAAGGGCGAACTTATAGGTATTAACTTCGACCGCAACTGGGAAGGTGTCGGCGGTGATATTCAGTATCTGCCCGACTATCAGCGTAGCATCATCTGCGATATTCGCTATATCATGATGATAATAGAGGAATATGGTCGTTGTCCTCGTCTGCTTCAAGAAATAACGTTTGCAGACTAATTCGTAACTTTATCGGAAATCTCAAACATTCAATATATTATGTCGGTAAACCTCCATACTTTCGGAGCTAATATTAATACACCCCTCATAACGTCCTCGGCACGCCTCGGTGACCTCGTGTGTGAGAACTATCAGCTCTTGCTCATTACGACGCGTTATGGTATCCCCCTAGGCTTTGGGGATAGAACGATTGCTCAGTGTTGCAGAGACTATCACGTAGATGAGCATACTTTGCTCCTAATTCTTAATCTGTCTGTTGGGCACTATGATGCGCCTAGCCACGCTCAGCTGGAACTAGTCAAGTTGGATAGTCTAATTACATATTTAACTAATTCGCATTCCTATTTCTTGGATTACAGATTGCCTGAACTAAGACACAGACTTCTTAGTGCCATCTCAAACTGTCCTCCTGAATTGGCTGCGGTAATACGTCGCTTCTTCGATGAGTATGTAGAGGAAGTGCGTAAGCACATGAACTACGAAGATAAGACGGTATTCCCCTATGCTAAGAACTTGGCTTCGGGCATTAAAGACCCGAACTACAGCATCAACGTATTTGCCAAGAAGCATGACCAAGTGGAGCTTAAAATAACGGAACTTAAGAACCTGCTTATTCGTTATTTCTCGTCTTCGGGTAGTTATGAACTTACGAATGTACTCAATGAGATATTCTCTAGTGAGTACGAGCTTGCTGCTCACAATTTGATTGAAGACAATGTCTTCGTTCCTTATATTCAGTTGCTTGAGCAACGTTAAGAAGAAGTACTTGCTCTATAACTTAGAGCCAATGGATTATATATGACAACTCCTATTCGCATAGTAATAGCTGACCCTAGCCCAATAATACGTTTGGGGCTAGAAAATCAGCTGAAGAAGTTGCCCCGTTATAAGGTGCAAATAGCTTGTTTGGCGGAAGACGGCAAGCGTGATTGGGAGGAGATGCTTGCGATGTCTCCTGCCGATGTGTTTATGCTTAACCCCGTGCTGTGTGGTCTGCACCCTCGTGCGCTCCTGCCACAGACGACAGATGCCAAACTGATTGCGATAAACTACGGTACTATTGATGATGACCTGCTCAAGGCTTATGATGGCGTGCTGCGCATAACTGATAATATGCAACGCATAGCAGAGCTATTTGATAAACTTATTGAGCATGATGATAAGGCGCATGGCGAAAGCCAAGACTTGACGGCACGCGAGCGTGAGATTGTCATTTGCGTTGTTAAGGGTATGACCAATAAGCGTATTGCCGAGCATTTATTCCTATCTACTCATACGGTTATAACGCACAGACGAAACATAGGTAAGAAACTCCAAATTCATAGTGCTGGTGCCTTGGCTGTGTATGCGATTATGAATAAGTTGATAGACCCTAGAGATATCAATGTCTTATCTAAAGATGCTAAGTAGGCTAGGCAATGAGTGAGATTATCAAGGCGATAGACATTCATAAGAGTTATGATGGTCTGTCTATCCTCAAAGGGATAGATGTGGCTATCGAAGAAGGAGAGATTGTCTCTATCGTGGGTGCTAGTGGTGCTGGTAAGACTACACTCCTTCAGATACTAGGGACTCTAGATGTAGCCGACTCGGGAAAGCTCTATATCGATGGCACAGATGTTTCGTCCCTTCGAGAGCGAGATACCGCAGCTCTCCGCAATAAGTCAATAGGCTTCGTCTTCCAAAATCATCAGCTTCTGCCTGAGTTTACAGCCTTAGAGAATGTGTGTATGCCTGCCCTTATTCTAGGGGGCAAGAGCAAGGAGGCGAAAGAGCGAGCTACCGAACTCCTACACTTACTTGGCTTAGAGCATAGACTAGGACATTTGCCCAGCGAACTCTCGGGTGGCGAATGTCAGCGTGTGGCTATGGCACGTGCGCTGATGAATAAGCCTAGAGTTGTCTTTGCTGATGAACCCTCGGGAAGTTTGGACTCGCTCAATAAAGAAGAACTACATGCGCTATTCTTTAAGTTAAGGCGCGAACTAGGGCAAACCTTTGTGCTTGTAACGCACGATGTCTCTCTGGCTGAGCGTGCCGACCGCATGATTGAGCTTAAAGATGGTTTAGTCGAGCGCATTTGGATTAACCCCAATCCCGAACGCTAATTAGTTCCTTGTCCATGGGCATTGAGAGTCATTTTTATATTGGTCGTGCTGAACGCATCGTTATAGCGATTCTACTGTGCTTAGTGAGTACTGCCCTTGCGCTCTATGCTTGGGGTAGTCATGGCGTCTCTACGGAGGAGAGCAAGCAAACTCATGTTAGTCATGATAGTCTGCATCGCTCAAAAGATTATGTCGGTCCTCCTGAGAGGTTGCGCCACAAGTCCAGCAACAAGTTCACTCGTTTAGTTCAATTAGACCTCAATAAAGCTGACTCTTTAACCTTAATTAAGGTACCCGGCATTGGACCTGCCTTTGCTCATCGCATACTTGCTCTTCGTCAGAAGCTCGGAGGCTTCTATACGCCTTTGCAACTACAAGAGGTTTATGGCATGGACGAGGATAAGTTTCTTGCCTTAAAAGGTTGGTTTGTGATTAAGACTCCGCCGAGACGTTATTTACTAGACTCACTCAAGCCAGAGGAACTGCCTGAGCACTTGTATTTATCTTGGGCGCAACGCAAAGCTATGGCGAAACTCCTCTATCGGCATGGACACATATCCTCGTGGGCTCAGCTGATGCGAGACTCTAGCTTTACGAGAGATGATAGTGTGCGCTTGAGTCATTACTTCATAGAGAGCAAGTCAAGATAATAGGTGGGTATTGGGTATTAACTACTGCCTTTACATTAAACGGATTACTATTATATTTCAATGAATATAGCTTTTGATGCTAAGCGTATTACCAACAATGCTACAGGGCTAGGTAATTATAGTCGCTTTATTGTGCGAACGCTAGCAGAGTATTATCCTGAAAATAATTATATGCTTTGTTCGCCTAGTCAGGGAAACCCTAGGCTATACGAAGACTTACTGCATTATAGAGGTGTTAGCCTGCATACTCCGGAAACAGCAGTGGGGCAGTTGCTAGGCTCTTATTGGCGCAACTGGGGCGTTAAGTCCATGCTCAAGAGCGAGGAAGTCGATATTTATCATGGTCTAAGCAATGAACTTCCCCTAGGCTTATATAATGATAAGAGCATAGGGACAGTGCTGACGATGCACGACTTGGCCTTCATTCGCTATCCTGAGTTTTATAAATGGGCTGACCGCTGGATGTACACACGCAAGTATGGTGCATCGGCAAGACATGCAGACCATGTAATAGCCGTTAGCGAATATACTAAGCAGGATGTTATTGAGATTTTCGATGTAGAGCCTGAACGTGTGTCCGTGGTTTATCAGGGTTGTTCGCCTATTTTCTCACATGTTAAACCTGAGCAGGGTGCTTTTGCTCGTGGTCACTATCAGTTACCTCAGCGTTATATGCTCTTTGTAGGTAGCATAGAGGAGCGCAAGAACTTGGCTCTTGCCGTAACAGCATTAGCCCAACTTAAGGATAAGGATATTTGCTTGGTGGCTGTCGGTAGGCGTACGCCTTATTGTGACCATGTGATGGCACTTGCACGTCGTCTTGGGGTAGATAAGCGTGTTCGCTTGATGCATAATATCCCCACAGAGCATTTGCCGGGCTTTTATATCGGAGCCGAACTCTTTGTTTATCCTTCACATTTTGAAGGCTTTGGTATTCCTATTATAGAGGCGCTTAATGTGGGTGTGCCTGTTATAGGTGCTACGGGTAGTTGCTTAGAAGAGGCTGGCGGTCCGCATAGTCTGTACACATCGCCTCACGATGCCGAAGAGCTTGCTGATATGATGGAGCGCATACTTGGTAATGATAGTTTGGCGGACGAGATGGTTCGTGAGGGTAAGCATTATGCCAAGCGTTTTACGCCTAAGCATATTATGCGTGAGTTAAGGACTATTTATGAGAATGTGCT
>RBKG01000231.1 GCA_003640335.1 Porphyromonas sp. | reverse complement strand
AGTTTGTACAGACTTCGCCGAGGTTTGCAGAATAGGAAAGGCACACTTTATTTTTACTTAGCCTACTTGAGATTATTTGATGCTTTTATAGGCTATGATTAGAGGCTTATCATACAAAACAATACTCGCTGCATTGTTTTTGATGTTAAGGCTCAGTTATTTATATGATAAATCAAAACTAGCCATAGAACAATAGGTAAAGCCTATTGGCGTAGGATATGTATAGGCTCGTTTTATTTACTATCTTTGCTCATAAATAAAATTAAGTATTACATAAATCAATAACGAATGAATACTATCGAACAACTGAACCAAGCTGCTGATAATATCCGTATCCTTGCGGCTTCTATGGTTGAGAAAGCGAACAGTGGTCACCCTGGTGGTGCTATGGGTGGTGCCGACTTTATAAATGTCCTTTATTCTGAGTTTCTCATATTTGACCCTAAGCGCCCAGAATGGCCAGGTCGTGACCGCTTCTTCTTAGACCCAGGTCACATGTCTCCTATGCTTTACTCTCAGCTTGCTCTTATCGGGAAGTATAGCATGGAAGATTTACAGAACTTCCGTCAGTGGGAGAGTGTAACTCCTGGTCACCCTGAAGTTGATGTTAAGCGTGGAGTAGAGAATACATCTGGTCCTCTAGGACAAGGACATGTTTATGCTGTAGGTGCTGCTATTGCAGCTAAGTTCTTGGAAAATCGTTTTGGATGGCTTATGAGTCAAACGATTTATGCTTATATCAGCGATGGTGGTATTCAAGAGGAAATCTCTCAAGGTGCAGGACGTATCGCAGGACATTTAGGTCTTGATAACCTAATTATGTTCTATGATGCTAATGATGTACAGCTCTCAACAAAGGTAAGCGACGTCAATAGCGAAAATGTACGTGCTAAGTACGAAGCATGGGGTTGGCATGTGCTCGAGATTAACGGTAATAATGCAGAAGAGATACGTTCAGCTCTCAAAGAAGCTAAGGCTGTTGTAGGAAAGCCTACTCTTATTATTGGTAAAACGATTATGGCTAAGGGAGCTGTTGGTGCTGATGGCTCTTCTTACGAAGGAAAGGTTAGCACTCATGGTCAGCCTCTTTCTGCAGCAGGAGCTTCAATGGAAGCAACTATCAATAATCTAGGTGGAAATCCTGAGAACCCATTCCAAATACTTCCAGAGGTTGCCGAACTATACGCTAAGCGACTTAAGGAACTTGAAACACTTGCTGAAGAGCGTGTTGCAGAAGAAGAACGCTGGAGAAGTGAGCATGCAGACCTTGCTAAGAAATATGATGAGTGGTTCTCAGGCAAACTTCCTCAAATCAATTGGGATGCTATCGAGCAAAAGTCAGGTCAAGCTACTCGTGCGGCTAGTGCAACAGTGCTATCAGCTCTAGCTGAACAGGTGGAAAATATGATTGTAAGCTCTGCGGACCTTTCAAATAGTGATAAGACTGATGGCTTCCTTAAGAAGACACGCATGCTTACAAAGAATGACTTTGGAGGTATGTTCTTACAGCCAGGGGTAGCCGAACTTACGATGGCTTGTCTCTGCATAGGTATGACTCTACATGGTGGTGTTTATACGGCTTGTGGTACATTCTTCGTATTTAGCGACTATATGAAGCCTGCTGTACGTATGGCTGCTCTTATGGAGCTTCCTGTTAAGTTTATTTGGACTCATGATGCGTTCCGTGTGGGTGAAGATGGTCCTACCCATGAACCAGTTGAGCATGAGGCTCAAATTCGTTTGATGGAGAAACTCCAAAATCATAGTGGTCGTAATAGTGTCCTTGTTCTTCGCCCAGCTGATGTGTATGAAACTACTTGGGCATGGCGTATGGCTATGGAAAATAGATTAACGCCTAGTGTTCTTATTCTTTCTCGTCAGAATATCAAGGACCTTCCTGTTTTGGATGCAGCGAAGAGCCGTTACGAAGAAGCCGAACAAGCTCGTAAGGGGGCTTATATCGTTTCAGATGATGCTAACCCTCAGATTGTTCTACTTGCTACCGGTAGTGAAGTTTCTACTCTTGTTGAGGGGGCAGAGCTTCTGCGCAAGGAGGGTATCCGTTTACGTATCGTATCTGTTCCTAGTGAAGGAACATTCCGTAAGGAAAGTAAAGAATATCAAGAAGCCGTATTGCCTAGTGGAGTAGAGCGCTTTGGACTTACTGCTGGTTTACCTGTTAATCTTCTAGGTCTTGTCGGTAAGGAAGAAAATATCTGGGGGCTTAACTCTTTTGGCTTCTCAGCTCCTTATAAAGTTCTTGATAATGAGCTAGGCTTTACAGCTGAAAATGTTTACAAGCAAGTGAAGAGAATACTCGGCTAAGTAAACTACGTTTAAGAAGACAGATATAACGGTGTTGTGTGATGCGCGTGCTTGCAACATGCGGTCCAAGCGATGTATCTGAATACATTGCTTGGACTTCAAAATTAGCATCATGTGCTTCTTAATCTGCACCACTCTAAAGGGGGGCTGTCGCAAAAAACTTTGCACAGCCCCATACTTAATTAAATAACATACAATCAAACAAATGGATAAGAAAATAGGTCTTGCCTCAGATCATGCAGGCTTTGAGATGAAAGAGTATGTCAAGGGATTACTTCAAGAGAAGGGCTTAGAAGTTGTCGATTTTGGGTGTTACACTCCAGATAGAGTAGACTATCCCGACTACGCACACAAACTTGGAAAGGCTATCGATGAAGGAGAGCTTGTGCGAGGAATTGGTCTATGTGGCTCAGGGAATGGCATCTCAATGGCTCTTAATAAGCACGCTAAGGTCCGTGCTGCTCTATCTTGGACAGCTGAAATCTCTCGCTTAGGAAGAGCCCATAACGATGCAAACATTCTTACTATACCAGCTAGATTTATCACTGAAGAAGAATGTAAGGCTATCGTAGAGGCTTTTCTTGAAACACCTTTTGAAGGTGGTCGTCATACTGCACGTGTGCAGAAAATATAATACTAATCTCAACCAATCACATACAATCCCAATGGTTTATCGTCCTATCGTTAGTGCAACACTATTACTTACTGGTGGAGTCTTAATGGCTCAACAGAATAAGCCTAATGTCGTCTTTATTCTTGCTGATGACTTAGGCTATGGTGATATAAGCCCTTATGGGCAGAAGCTCATAGAGACTCCTCATTTACAGAAGATGGCTGAGGAGGGAATGCGTTTTACAGACTTCTATGCAGGATGTTCTGTGAGTGCTCCTTCTCGAGCCTCTCTTATGACTGGGCTACATACAGGTCATACTCAGATTAGAGGTAATAAGGAGATTAAACCTGAGGGGCAAGCTCCGATGGGAGATAGACCAACACTTGCAAACCTATTCAAGCAGGCGGGTTACCAAACTGGGATTTTCGGTAAATGGGGACTAGGCTATCCTAGTTCTGGAACAGAGCCTCTAGATAAAGGGTTTGATACATTTACGGGGTATAATTGCCAAAGAGAAAGCCATCTCTACTATCCCTTACACCTATGGAGAGATAGGGATAAGGTTCTTTTCCCTGAAAATGGTCATGGAGCAAGACGAACATATTCGGGACATTTTATTCACAAAGATGCTCTGCGTTTTATTGAGCAATCGGCTGAGAAGAAAGAACCATTCTTCGCCATGCTCACATATACGCTCCCTCATGCCGAGTTAAATTTACCTCATGATTCTCTGTATAAACACTATCGCCAAAAGTTAGAGCCTAAGCCATGGACATCTAAATGGGAGGGAGATTATCCCAATACAGAAGATGCACATGCTTCTTTTGCAGCCATGGTTGCTCAGCTAGATGAGTATGTTGGAGAAGTGGAGGCTAAATTAAAGCAACTAGGGATTGCCGACAATACGATTGTAATCTTTGCTAGTGACAATGGTCCTCACAGGGAAGGAGGTGCTGACCCTGAGTATTTTGATAGCAATGGTCCTCTTCGTGGTATCAAGCGAGACCTGTACGAAGGTGGAATACGTGTGCCTTTGATTGTTAAATGGCCTAAGGCGATAAAGGCTGGAAGTACAAATAATTCTCCTGGAGCATTTTGGGATTTCTATCCAACTTTCGCAGCTTTGACCAAACAAAAAGCTAGTACTAATGACGGTATCAACTTACTACCAGCTTGGCTCCATGGCAAAACGATAGCTCCTGAGCGTTCATTGTATTGGGAATTCCATGAAAGTGGTGGCAGTATGGCCATAAGACAAGGAAAGTGGAAGTTGGTTGCTCTTGGTTTAGATACCAATAGCCCTAAGTATGAGCTTTACGACCTGAGCAATGATATAGGTGAGACTCATAACTTATCTAACCAATATCCTCAGATACTCAAGAAACTTAAAGGAGATATGGAACGCATGCACATACCAAGCCAACTCTTCCCTTTCAAAAATGAATTAACTAAGAATTAATTAGTGGAAAGCTTTATTAGTAAACCCTTCACATTAGACCGCACTATACGGATAGGCTTGTTTATCTTATGTGTGATTGCCCTAAGTGTAGCGATATCTGCCATTTGGGAGGTACTCCTTCCATTTCTTCTTGCCGGGATTTTTGCCTATGTATTGATGCCCTTTGTTCGTTTTATTCAAAATAAGTTACGCGTACGCAATAGAGGTTTATCTGTCCTTATTGTTTTTGTTTGCGTAGCTGGAGTAATAACAGCTGGCATTTTATACCTCATTCCTACGATACAAGATGAAATAGAGAAAACGTTGAGTATGCTCAAGCTACATTCGGGTGGAGAAGGGTTGCTACATAAAGTATTGCCTCCTCATCTAGTGCACTCTATAGAGCGTCAGTTTGATATCAATAGGCTGGTTCAAAATCTCAGCATTGAGAGTCTATTAGCTTCGGGTGAGAGTATATGGAGTAGAGCAGGAGGACTTTTGTCTAGTACTCTTTCTGCATTCTCATGGGGGCTTGTATTCGTTATGGGCTTAGTCTATCTAATCTTCATTATGATAGACTTTGAGGGACTAGCAAGAGGGGTTATTAATCTATTTCCTAAATCAGGCAGACCAATTATATATGGTATCTTAAAAGAGGTGGATTATTATATGAATAGCTACTTTAGAGGACAAGCTCTAATCGCTCTGTCTGTAGGTATTCTTCTCTCCATTGGGTTCAGTATAATAGGACTTCCTCTTGCTATTGTACTAGGTATCTGCATTGGACTACTTAACTTTATTCCATATATGCAAGCCTTAGGGATTATTCCACTAGGTCTTGCTGCCGTACTAATGGCTATCCAAACCAATAGCAGTGTTTGGGTCAGTCTCGCCCTTGCTTATGGTGTATTGATGATTGTACAGATTATTCAAGATATGATACTAGTACCAAAGATTATGGGAGGTAGTATGGGAATGCGCCCTTCTCTAATTCTTTTGGCTTTATCGGTATGGGGCTATCTTTTAGGATTCTTTGGTATGCTTGTCGCTTTACCCGGAACAATGGCTCTATACTCTATCTATATGCGTTATGTGGTAGAGGATAAGAACTACATTGAGCGCATGGATAAACTGATTGAACAATCTTCTGAATATTTAGACCAAGACTCTAAGGATGACACAAAAGCCTAGTTTACCAGTAGCCTTTGAGGCATCTATTAAAAAGTTATTGGGGGAGGATGAAGCTCAGCAACTATTAAATGCTCTTGACAATGAAGCTCCTACATCTATAAGGATATCTCAAGCTAAGAGTGAGTATTTTAATCTCTTAAAGAAAGGTGATTTAAGCAGTAGTGTCGTCCCATGGTGTCCTTGGGGATATTATTTGGATAAGCGTCCGACCTTTACCGGTGATGCTCTATTCCATGCTGGTGCGTATTATGTACAAGAAGCCTCCTCCATGCTTATATACCAAGTTAAGCAGTTGCTAGGAGAAGACCCGATAGTTGCATTGGATCTTTGCGCGGCCCCAGGAGGAAAATCCACCTTATTGTTAGATATGTTACCTCAAGGTAGTGTCCTAGTTTCCAATGAGATTGTACGGCATAGAGCTAATATACTAGAGGAAAATCTACTTAAATGGGGTAATCCGAATAGTATCATTACCTCTACAACTCCCAAATCTCTTGGCAAGGCTACAGGTCTATTTGATATGATGTTAGTAGATGCTCCTTGCTCTGGAGAGGGAATGTTTCGCAAGGATA
>RBKG01000076.1 GCA_003640335.1 Porphyromonas sp. | reverse complement strand
TCAATAAGCTCTAATCGGTAGAAATATCATCACTAAACGTAATGAGGGCAAAGATTATGCGTATCTTTGCAAGCACAAACTAAATTTAGTCGTTAGTACACTATCGACTAGCTTGATGATATGTCCGATGAAGGATGTTTTTTGATTAAGGTAGAATAACAAAATTTATATCATACTGTATGAGTAAGCAATTCAAACGAACACTAATAACCACAGCACTCCCCTATGCTAATGGACCTGTACATATCGGTCACTTAGCAGGAGTATATGTCCCAGCAGATATTTACGCACGCTATCTCCGCCTAAAAGGAGAAGAGGTATTGATGATTGGCGGTAGTGATGAACATGGTGTTCCCATTACAATTAGAGCTCAAAAGGAGGGTATCACTCCTCAAGATGTTGTAGACCGTTATCACGCAATCATTAAAGATGGTTTTGAACGTCTAGGTATCACACACGATATTTATAGTCGTACTTCTAGCGCAACTCATCACGAGCATGCATCTGAATTTTTCCGTAAGCTCTATGATAAAGGGGAATTCATTGAAAAGACGTCTCAACAATACTATGACGAGCAAGCCAATCAATTCCTTGCCGACCGCTATATTACAGGGACTTGTCCTCACTGCAACAACGAACGAGCCTATGGTGACCAATGCGAAAGTTGTGGTACCAGCCTAGCTCCTACTGATCTTATAAACCCTAAAAGTGCTATTACTGGGAATACTCCTGTGCTAAGAGAAACAAAACATTGGTATCTTCCATTAGACAAGCATGAAAGCTTCCTTAGGGAATGGATTCTTGAAGGGCATAAAGAATGGAAGAGTAATGTTTACGGACAGTGTAAGAGTTGGCTAGATATGGGCTTACAGCCAAGAGCCGTAAGTCGAGACCTTGATTGGGGAATTCCTGTTCCAGTAGAAGGTGCTGAAGGTAAAGTGCTCTATGTTTGGTTTGATGCTCCTATTGGTTATATCAGTAACACAAAAGAATTACTCCCCGACACTTGGGAAACATGGTGGAAGAGTGAGGATACTAAACTCGTTCATTTCATCGGTAAGGATAATATTGTATTCCATTGTATTGTCTTCCCTGCGATGCTTAAGGCTGAGGGTTCGTACATCTTACCAGAGAATGTACCTGCAAACGAATTCCTTAATCTTGAAGGAGACAAGATCTCAACAAGCCGTAATTGGGCTGTTTGGTTGCATGAATATCTTGATGAATTCCCTGGCAAACAAGATGTATTGCGCTATGTGCTTACAGCCAATGCACCAGAAACTAAGGATAATGACTTTACATGGAAGGATTTCCAAGCACGCAACAACAATGAGCTTGTAGCGATATATGGTAATTTCGTCAATAGAGCACTCGTTTTAACCAATAAGTATTTTGAAGGAAAGGTACCAGCTTTAGGAGAATTAACGGATTACGATAAAGAAACAATAGCCGAAGTCCAAGCGATTAAAGCAACTATTGAGAAGGAGCTAGATACTTATCACTTCCGTGAAGCCCTCAAGACAGCGATGAATCTAGCGCGAATAGGGAATAAATATCTTGCTGACACCGAACCTTGGAAGCTTGCTAAGACAGATATGTCTCGTGTAGCAACAATTCTCAATATCGCGTTACAGATTACAGCAAATCTAACAATAGTATTTAGTCCATTCCTACCTTTCAGCAGTGAAAAGCTTCTTCGTATGCTTGATGTAAATGAGGCTTTCTCTTGGGATAGCTTAGGAAGTATGGAACTACTCTCTGTAGGACATCAAATCGCTACCGCCGAACTACTATTTGAAAAGATTGAAGATAGCACTATCGAGGCACAGATTGAAAAGCTACAAGCGACCAAAGCGGCTAATGAACTAGCAGAACGCAAAGCTGAGCCTATTGCTCAAGACATTCAATTTGATGACTTCCTCAAGCTAGACATACGAGTAGGCACTGTACTTGAATGTAGCAAAGTACCTAAAGCAGACAAGCTCCTACAGTTTAGAATTGACGATGGCCTAGGTGGACGTACTATTGTATCTGGAATAGCTAAGCACTATCAACCAGAGGAACTTGTTGGTAAGCAAGTATGCTTTATAGCTAACCTACCTCCACGTAAGCTAAAAGGAATAGAAAGCCAAGGCATGATTCTTTCTGCTGAAGATTTAGATGGCTCTCTTAGACTTATCTCTCCTAGTGTAGAAGTTTCGCCAGGTAGCAAAGTAGGATAACGTTTTTAATCTAACTCGTAATAACAGAGTATCCCCCACAAGTTCATAGCACTTGTGGGGGATACTTTTTAAATTTAAGCTTCTTTAGACCTTATCGACCAAGGCGATATGTCAAACCAAAGTGTGTCTGAAAGCCTGGTTGATGCAAAGCGGCAAAATCGAAGTACTTTGTATCTGTTATATTATTGAGCATAAGGCTCAATTCAATCTGCTTAGTTAGCTTATAATCCACACGTGCATCAAGTGTCAGATAAGCAGGATAAGGGCTATAAAGAATAGCCTTAGTCGTAGCATCTTGCCCAGATTCATACTCTCCCATACGCTTTTGGTAACGTAGACTGCATGAAGTATGAAGTTTTTCCCAAGGATTAAAATCAAGCTTAGCCGTCAACTTATCACGCAAATAACGTAGAGCATACATAGATATTAGTCCATCGCTATCATGTATCTGTTTCATGTGGGTATAATCAACCTGCAAAGAAGTGTACTCTCCTAGAACAGGGAGTAATTGACCTAGCTTAACTTTTAATCCTGCTTCTACTCCATAGGTATTGAGCGTACCTATATTCATAGATTTATACTTAGCATCCGTTGCACTTGTTTTTGCCCAGTCAATAATATTACTTCCCCACAAAGCAAAGCCTGTAGCATAGAGAGCTAGCGCACGACTTCTATACTTAAGGGAAGTTTCGAGAGAACGACTATGCTCTGCTGCTAATTCCTTATTACCGTCTTGGTTGCGACTCTTATAATACAAATCTATATAAGTAGGTATGCGCACGCCTTGACTATACGAAGCTGAAAGAGACCAATGTGTATCTGGGCGATAAGTCAAACTCAACGATGGAAGAAACTCATACTTTCCACTACGTTGAGTATTATGATTAGCCATTAAGCCTGCAGAAGCTGACAGTTTGCCTAATATCACGGAGTGCTCTAAGCTAACACTTGTATTAAGACGAGAAGCAGACTTGTTATACAGACTTGATGAGGAGGTAGACTCTTCTCCTAGTCTATTGCTTCGAATGTTTTCTTGTCTTAGCTCTACTCCTAAAGATGTTATCCCTAACGAACTTGTATAGGCTAGAGCAAGGTTAGTTCCATAATTATCTGTTTTATGGAAGTTGTGAAGGAGTTCTGGTTTTGTTCTATCCCACATATATTCATCGTGGGTTCTATTCCAATAGATAATCGGAGTCAAATGGAAGTTGCCTGATGTAAATTCTCCTCGTACACTTGCCATAGCATTATCCGTCTTATCATGCTGTTGAGGTCCTCGAGGTGAAGCATAGAATGTATTAGCACCATAATCTTTTGTGTTCAGTCCTAGCTGTACTTGGATTTTACTTAGGCTATCAAGATTAATATTACTCTGAGCTAATATATTCAGTATTTTATAGTCTGTATTATTTACATAGCCATCACTCCCTTTATGGCTAATAGAAATACTATTAGATGTTTTCCCCGAAGCAAAGCTAGTACGCCCTTCAACCATATAGGTCTTATGAGGACCATAAACTATTTGAGCATAGAGCTTTTCGTGTGCTTCTTTCTTTGTGATGATGTTGATACCTCCTGAGAATGCAGAAGAGCCATAAATGATACCACTAGCTCCATGGATAATTTCTATACGTTCAATATCAGATAGGTTAACAGGTATGTCATAACTCAAATGACCTGTTTGTGCATTTGAGAGGTTTACCCCATTGAGAAGTATCGCATTTTGGTCAAATGAACCTCCTCGGATACTGATGTCGGCTTGAACACCATGCCCCCCTCTCTGTTGCACGTCTACACCAGCAGAATATACTAGCAGGTCTTGCAGACTTCGTATAGGAGCAGAGAGAATCTCACGCTGAGATATAACGGTTACTTGGCGAGCAACTTGATTAAGAGGTGTAGCAACCTTCGAAGCTGTTACCGTAACTTCTTGGAGTTCGGTTTCATCATTATCTTGCTTAGATGCATGATGAGTTTTTCGCTGTTGGGCTTCGGCTTCATGCGTAGCAAGCGTTGTCAAGGTAATGCCGGCTAGCACCCCAATGTTAATGACCCGATGCATCGAACGAAAAGCACTAAAGCTCTTGCCCGAGAAGCGTCTAAAGCGTACCACTACGCTCTGTTTGCTTGAACTTTTTTGTTCCATTTCTTAATTATTTATTTGAGTTAGACATATATGTTTTCTTATTTTGTATTATCAACAAACCGATTATGGTTAGTAAGGCATTGATGAGTAGCAATTCATATCCAGTACTATACCCTAAAGTCTTAAGTCCTAACTTGAGCAAATGACTTAGTATAGGAGCTAAGATGCAGACATAAGGAGCATAGCAATCTGATATGCTTTTCTTTGTAAGTAGACCGAAGGCATACAGCCCCAACAATGGACCATAAGTATAGGATACAGCCGTATAGATTGTGTCTAGCACTGAACTCTGCTGCATTTGCGAAATAAAGAGAATAAGTGCAGCAAATATAATACAGATTACTAGATGAACTTTATTTCTTGTCTTTGCACTATTATCTTCGTTAGGTTTCAGTCCTAGGATATCTATACAAGCCGAAGTTGTAAGAGAGGTCAAAGCAGAATCAGCGTTTGAGAACGATGATGCTGTTATTCCTATAGTGAAGCATATCAGCGTAGCCTTTCCTAGATAGTTACTCGCTAAGAAAGGGAGAATCTCATCACCTTTCTCCGGGAGACTAATCCCTTTACTTGAAGCATAAGCTAATAGCAAGATACCCAATACCAAGAATAGATAATTTAGAGGAATAAAGCTAGACCCATAGACAAGCATATTCTTCTGAGACTCCTTGAGCGTACGGCATGTTAGATTTTTCTGCATCATATTCTGGTCAAGCCCCGTCATTACTACTACAATGAAGGCTCCGCTCAAGAGTTGTTTCCAAAAGAAAGTACTGCTCGTCCAATCTGACCATTCAAAAACCTTGTTGTACGAACTTTCTTGAACTAATGTACAAATGCCTCTCACATCTAGAGACAAGGCTGACGAAACTTCCCATATAATGAGACACAATGCTCCCAAAAGACTCACAGTCTGTAATATATCCGTCCAAATAATAGTACCCATACCTCCTTTTCGGGTATAGAGCCAAATAATTGCGACTAGTGCAAAAACGGTCAAAGGATAAGGAATACCAATATGAGCAAAAGCAAGAGTCTGAAGGATTAAACTAATAAGATAAAGTTTGGCTGCTGAACCAACTAGCTTAGATATCAGGAAGAAAGAAGCCCCTGTTTTGTATGTAATAGGGCCAAAACGCAGAGCTAGGTATTCGTAGATAGATACTACCTTGAGCCGATAATAAAGAGGGAGTAAGATGTAGGCTACAGCAATATAACCTAGTAAGAAACCGAAGCAAAGCTGCAGGTAAGTCATCGAAGAGCCTTGCAACATACCAGGTACAGAGACAAAGCTTACTCCTGAAATGGTATCTCCTATCATCCCGATAGAAACAACCCACCAAGGTGTCGAACGCCCCGCAATGAAAAACTGTTCGTTATCCGATTTACCCTTATCTGTAAACCAAGTGATTATAAAAATCAGCCCTAAATACAAGGCAAAGGACAAAAGAATTGTGATGGTCATAATTACCTACCTTTTACTTTTCGGTTGGCAAAGATAGTCATAAATAGAAATAACCAACAAAAAACTTTATTAGGAGATAAAATACCCTTAGCAAAGTCTAGATTTAAGTATCTGAAAATAAATAGTATGTAGAAGTAAACATCTACACATGTGAAGCGTTCTGCAGACTTCAGCTGTAGTCTCTTCAAACTACAGCTGAAGTTTGTACAGACTACACGTGTAGTTTGCACAAACTTCGCCGAGGTTTTGACTTTAGGAAGCGTAGATATTATTTTCTCTCTGTTTATCTATCGTATTCGCCTAGCCTAAATCACATCAATCTTGTCTGGTCAAGCATTTTAGTTTATATTTGCC
>RBKG01000032.1 GCA_003640335.1 Porphyromonas sp. | reverse complement strand
ATAAAAAAGACCGTGCAACAGCCTTATCAGCTATGCACGGTCTCTCTATTTAGACCTATTGAGATAATCTCAATGCTATTCCTTTGACTCTAATTCCTTTGACTCTATAAGATGAAAATCTAACTGCTTACGCTCAAGGTTGGCACCAGCCACACGCACGACTAATTGGTCCCCCATGACATAGCGACGCCCTGAGCTACGTCCGACAAGGCAAAAGTTCTTCTCATCGTACTCATAATAGTCATCACTCAAATCTCGCATAGGGATTAAGCCCTCACACTTGCTATCATTGAGTTCTACATAAATACCCCATTCTGCAAGTCCTGAAATCGTTCCTTCGAAGCCATAACCTACATACTGCTGCATATACTCAACTTGCTTGTAGCGAATAGACGAACGCTCTGCCTGCGAAGCCAAGACCTCCATTGCTGATGAATGCTCGCACTCACGCTCCAAAAGAGCTTCATCTACAGGCGCACCCTTATCTACCAAATAATGCGTCAGCAAACGATGCACCATAAGGTCTGGATAACGGCGAATAGGAGAAGTAAAATGTGTATAATAAGGGAAAGCCAAGCCATAATGACCTATATTATCAGTCGTATACTTGGCTTTAGCCATCGTGCGTACCGCTATCGTTGCAAACTTATCCCCCTCTGGCTTATCCTTGACTTCTGCGAGGAATTTATTCAGATTCTTAGAAACCGCTTTAGAGCTAGCACCGACCTTAAACGTATAACCAAGTGTCGCTGCGAAAGAAGACAGTTGCCCCAACTTCTCCATATCGGGTTCATCGTGCACACGATAAACAAAAGGTTTTACTTTGGCATTACCACGACGGCGACCAATACGCTCTGCCACAGTCTTATTGGCCAAGAGCATAAATTCCTCAATGAGCTGATGAGCAGGAAGACTTTCCTTGAGGTAAACCGAGATAGGCTTACCAGCATCATCAATAAGGAAACGTACTTCGGGACGCTCGAAAGCAATACTTCCAGCCTTAAATCGCTCTTCTCTTATCTGCTGGGCAAGCCTATTTAGGGTTAAAATCTCTTCTGCATAATCGCCCTCACCTCGCTCAATGATTTCTTGTGCTTCTTCGTAAGTAAAACGCCTATCACTGCAGATAACCGTACGAACAATACGACTCGCCTGCACCTTGGCATCATCACTCATCTCGAAGATACAGCTATAACTATACTTATCTTCATTAGGGCGCAGACTGCAAAGGCCATTACTTAGATATTCGGGAAGCATCGGTATCGTGCGGTCTACGAGGTAAACACTCGTAGCACGGTTATAGGCCTCCTTATCAATAATATCGCCGGGACGAACAAAATGACTAACATCAGCAATATGTACACCTATCTCCCAGTTGCCATTTTCTAACTTACGGATAGAGAGTGCATCATCAAAGTCTTTCGCATCTCTAGGGTCAATAGTAAAGGTCGTTATCGAACGGAAGTCTTCACGCTCACGCAAAGCCTCCTCCGTTATCTCGCCACTAAGACTAGTTGCCGCCTGCTCAACCTCCTCTGGATAATGATAAGGCAAGCCATATTCAGCAAGAATAGCGTGCATCTCTGCATCAGCACTACCCGTCTTCCCTAATATATCGACAATCTCTCCAATCGGATTACGGTCACGAGAAGACCACGAGCGTACACGTACAATTACCTTATCTCTATCCTCTACTTCACCCAAATCCTCCTCAAGGATTTGAATAGGCATACGCATATCTCGGCTCTCATTCGTTACAAAAGCTCCTTGGCGTGTGATTTTAATCTTACCTACATAAGTACGTGTACTGCGCTCAAGAATCTTAGTAACCTGCCACACCTTGCGTTCGACACGCCCCTTAAGTGTAGTTTGAGCAATGCGCACCTTATCGCCATCTAGCGCATGAGCAGCATCACGCTCTTCTATCACTAAAGGCTCTTCCATGCCCTCTACGACTACACTCGCATTACCTCTAAAGTAGCGGAATATGCCTTCTAGAGCATTGCCCTTCGTCTTGCGCTCTGCATGCTTGAGGCGATAACGCCCCATCTCTACTTCCGTGAGAAAACCAAAAACGACAAGAGCCTCCAAGACGGACACAACTTGTCGCTTTTGGGACATTGATGTTTGCCCAAAGAGATAGCATACCTGCTTATAATTAAAGACTTTATTAGGCTCGCTCTCGAAGAGCTTGCGTACGGTTTGTTCTATTTGTTCGTTCGTCAAACCTCTACGAGTACTCACGCGCGTAGCCTTCTTCTTAGGTTTAGTTCCTGATTTCTTATTTATTGGTTTATTCTTTTTCGTCATTCAATTTCTGTTATTTTAATACTAAGACCATACAATTAGAAGGGGAGCAAGATGATAAGTTTAATATCATCCTGCAAGCCCCTTCTTAAGATGTATCTAAAAGTTAGTTGTTTACAAAGTCTATGAAGACTATGCACACAACAGATTACTTATAGTTCTTAATCCATTCGTATGCATTGCGGAAGGCGACCATCCAAGGAGTAACCTCATGCTCTCCACGCTCTGCCTCTGGATAGTAAGCACATGTCCATGGGAAGATTGCACGCTCTGGGTGAGGCATCATCGCTAGATGGCGACCATCAGCTGAGCATAAGCCTGCGATAGCATGGGGCGAACCATTAGGATTAGCAGGATAAGCATCATACTTGTACTGTGCTATAACATGATACTTATCAGCACTGTATTTAAGGTCAAACTTACCTTCACCATGAGCAACCCAAATGCCAATCTCTGTTCCTTCTAGGTTCTGAAGCATAACAGAGTGATTCTTGGGTATTCGTAGACTTACGAAGCCCGACTCGAAGCGACCACTATCATTGTGTGCCATCTTATGCTTCTCTTCATGCTCAGGATACAAGACTTCTAGCTCTGCCATCAGCTGACAACCATTGCAAATACCTAAGCTCAAAGTATCGGGGCGAGCATAGAAGCGTTCAAGCGTAGCCTTTGCAGTGGCATTGTAAAGAATACCAGCAGCCCAACCCTTAGCCGAACCAAGCACATCACTATTAGAGAAACCACCGCAGAAAACAATCATCTGTATATCATCAAGCGTTTCTCTTCCGCTAGTAAGGTCAGTAAGATGTACATCTCGCACATCAAAGCCTGCAAGCCATAGCGCATAAGCCATTTCGCGCTCTCCGTTAGTACCCTTATCTCGAAGAATAGCAGCCTTGATACCGCTCTTTGTCTTGCGATTAGGGTCTAAGCCTAAGTCCTTCATCTTTCCACTGAAGCCTTCGGGGAACTTATAACTTACAGTCTGCTGTTTGTAATTATCTCTACGTGCTTCAGCCTCTGGCAATGCGGTCTGATGCTTATCCATGAGGAACGAACTTTCATACCACACATCACGCAAAGCATCAATATCTAGGCTCAAATGCTTTTTACCCTGCTTAATATCGAGAGTCCGCTCTGTGCTTAACTCTGCAATTTTAGCAAAGCCAATAGAATTGCTTCTTAAGATTTCTTCAGCCTCCTTTAGGTTCTTGAGTTGTAGCACCACACCGGGGTTCTCTGCAAAGAGCAATTTCACTAAATCAGTTTCAGGGATAGCACTAAAATCAATCTTAAGACCGCCCTTACTATTAGGGAAACACATTTCAAGAAGCGTTGTCACCAATCCACCAGCAGAGATATCATGACCTGCAAGGACATAACCACCAGCGATAAGTTCCTGCACAGCCGCAAAGGCATCTCTGAAGTATTCAGGCTCATCTACACTTGGCGTTTCATTTCCAAGTTTACCAAGACTCTGCGCCAAGGCTGAACCACCAAGAGCTAAAGGAGCAAAACTGAAATCAATATGATAAACGGCGCTATTAGGCTCATTCTGTAGCACTGGCGATACGATTTTCTTAACATCGCTCACCTCTCCAGCAGCACTAATAATCACCGTACCAGGAGATAGTACATCAGCTTCATCACCAGCATACTTCTGCGTCATTGAGAGCGAGTCCTTACCCGTAGGAATGTTAATGCCTAGGCTTATAGCAAACTGAGAAGCTGCTTCTACTGCATCATAGAGTCGTGCATCTTCGCCCTTATTACGGCAAGGCCACATCCAGTTGGCACTAAGAGATACGCCAGAGAGACCGTGAGTTAATGGCGCAAACACAATGTTTGTCAAAGACTCTGCAATAGCCATCACTGAGCCAGCGACAGGGTCTACAAGTGCTACCTGTGGCGCATGACCAATAGAAGTAGCGATACCAGCCTTACCACGGAAGTCAAGAGCCATAGCCCCAAGGTCGCTTAGCGGTAATTGGATTTCGCCTTGACACTGCTGACGAGCTACACGTCCCGTTACAGAGCGGTCTACCTTACATGTGAGCCAGTCTTTACAAGCCACAGCTTCCATGCGCAGTACATTATGTAGATATTCCTCTATCTTATCTTGAGCGTAGGCAAGAGGCGCGAAACTTCTTTCCACATGCTCATCTTCCATAATTGTCTTTGGTGAGCTACCAAACATATCACCTAGAGCCAAGTCTATGGGCTTAGTTCCGTTATCCTTCTCAAAGACTAAACGCATATCATCAGTTGTCTCCCCTACCACATAGAGAGGAGCACGTTCACGCTCAGCAATGCGTTTCAATGAGTCTACAGCGCTCTCGCTCACAAGCAAGCCCATACGCTCTTGACTTTCATTGCCAATAATTTCTTTCGCACTTAGCGTAGGGTCACCTACGGGTAGTCTATCCATATCAATATGTCCGCCCGTAGCTTCAACGAGTTCGCTTAGACAGTTTAGATGCCCCCCTGCGCCATGGTCATGAATAGATACTATTGGGTTTTCGTCGCTCTCAGCCATAGCACGCACCACATTCTGAACGCGCTTTTGCATCTCAGGGTTGGCTCTTTGCACAGCATTAAGTTCTATCGCTCCAGCATATAGCCCTGTGTTTACCGAGCTCACAGCACCACCGCCCATACCGATGCGGTAGTTATCACCACCCATCAGCACAACTTTCTCGCCCGTTTGAGGTTCGCCCTTGAGTGCATACTCACGCTTAGCATAGCCTACACCTCCAGCGAGCATAATCACCTTGTCATAACCATACTTAGGATGACCATTACCCTCGGTATGCTCATAAGTCAAGACCGAACCGCAGATTAGAGGCTGACCAAACTTATTACCGAAATCGCTTGCACCATTAGAAGCCTTAGTTAAAATCTGTCTTGGAGTCTGATAACGCCAAGGACGTTCGTCCGAATAAGCCTCCCACACACGCGCACCTTCTGTACGAGGGTAACTCGTCATGTAAACTGCCGTACCAGCAAGCGGAATACTTGCTCGTCCACCAGCCATACGGTCACGTATTTCGCCACCAGTACCAGTAGCCGCACCATTGAAAGGCTCTACTGTCGTAGGGAAATTATGCGTTTCAGCTTTCAATGATAGAACGCTCTCTATTTCTTTTGTTTCAAAGTAATCAGGCGCATCAGCTCTGTGTGGCGCAAACTGCTCTACCTTAGGACCAGCGACAAAGGCTACATTATCTTTATATGCAGAAACGAGCAGACCAGGATTTTGCTGACTTGTTTCCTTAATCATCGCAAAAAGACTGCTTGCTCGCTCTTCTCCATCAATAATAAATGTTCCTCCAAAAATCTTGTGACGGCAATGCTCACTATTTACCTGACTGAAACCAAAGAGTTCGCTGTCACTAAGAGGTCTTCCTAAACGCTCTGACAACTGCTCCAAATAGGTAATCTCCTCAGGGCTGAGAGCCAAGCCTTCCGCTTCATTATAAGCCTTTATGTCTGTGATGTACTTAATCTCTTCAGGCTCTAAGTTCACATGGAAGAGCTCCTGATTTAGTCCGCAGTACAAGGCCTGCAACATAGGGTCATAAGTAGCATCTTCGCCCTTTACAGGGAAGTACTCTTCTAAGCGAATAACCCCTTCGATATTCATATTCTGAATTATCTCGATGGCGTTTGTACTCCATGGGGTAATCATTTCTTTTCGTGGTCCCACATAATAGCCTTCTAGGCTAGTCTCTTTGAGGGCTTCAGCACCACTAAAGAGCCATGTTAGGGCACGTAGATTTTCAGAAGAAAGAGTTTGTTGAGATTCTAGGGCATAGACATTACCCGAATTGCTGCGAAAGAAGCTGATCATTGTTTTATTAGCCTTTGTCAGTTGTTATTTTCGAATTACC
>RBKG01000116.1 GCA_003640335.1 Porphyromonas sp. | reverse complement strand
CCTGCCGCCTTAGCAACCTCAGCCGCCTGATAGGCTGTCGAATGGCATGTTTGCTTAGCGCGTTCCTCCGAACCTCTCAAGAAAGTTGCTTCATGATAGAGCAAAGTTACGCCCTTAATGAGTTCGTGCAAATGAGGTAAATAGAGTGTATCTGTACACATCGCATAGCTCCTTGCAGGTGCAAGTTGCTTCGTCAGTCGTGCATTAGCTATTACTTCCCCGTCATCATTAGTCCAGTCTTCACCCCTTAGCAAAGCTGGATAATGGGCAAGTGGCACGCCATAAAACTGGCAACTAGCCTTGTCCACTCTACGCTCCGACACACGCTCCTCAAAGACATAACCCTGACAAGGCATTCTATGCGTTAGGGGGACAGAACGCACCACAACAGACCTATCCATAAAAACCTGCTGAGGGACTCTATCGTCAAACTCTTCTACCGATAGGGGGAAAGCAATCCAATCGAGGAACAGCGTGCGCATACCCTCTATTAACTTCTTTGTGCCTCGTGGTCCAATGATCGTGAGTGCTCGTGTACGCCCTAGCATACTCAAGGACGAGAGTAAGCCCGGCAAGCCAAATATGTGGTCGCCATGATGATGGGTAATGAATATGGTTGTGAGTGCCTCAAAGCTAAGCCCTTTACAGCGTATTTGTCGCTGTGTGCCCTCGCCACAATCCACCAAATAGAGTTTTCCTCTCAACTCCACAACCTGAGATGTAGGCAAATGTCTTTGTGTAGGCAGAGCCGAACCACAACCGAGGATATGTACTTTGAAGTCTGACATATTACTTATTTGCGTTTAGATTGAAAGAACTCTTGCATCAGCGCACGAGCATCATGTTCGAGCACACCTCCACGTACCTTACACGAACGAGGGATAATCGCTTCTGAATAGACATGGTAGCCAAATTTCTCCTCCGAAGCCCCATAAATAACTTCAGCCACACGAGACCAACGGATAGCACCTGCACACATCGCACAAGGCTCAATAGTTACATACAAGCGGCATTCGGGCAAATACTTCATATCTAGATGACTACTTGCGGCACTCACACAGAGTACTTCGGCGTGAGCCGTAGGGTCACTAAGACGCTCCGTCTGATTATGCGCACGACTCACCACTCTATCACGATGCACGAGCACTGCTCCGATAGGGACTTCGCCCTCCTCATAGGCTAAGCGTGCTTCTTCGAGAGCGAGTCGCATAAAGAACTCATCTGGCGTCTGCATCATCGCATCTCCTCCTCTTTGAAGAGCATCATCGAGTCAGACTCGCAACGCTGTATAACCTCTGTCATCAGTATTTGACGGATTAGAGATGAACGTGTCTGCGTGCCTCTGCGGTACTTCTTCGTATAGTATTCCAAGGCCTGCATTTCATCATCGTTCAGTGTCAGCACCAAGCGATGTGTGCGCTTCTGCACTACCTTCTTAACTCGTACACATCTTCTCATAAGGACTAGATTTTATTACAAATCGCGTATTAAAGTATCGGGACTAATGATATCTTGGTTAAGTCCTCTACTTGACTGCATAGCCTGCCAAACAGTCTTATAGCGAACTCGCCTATCGATGCGGAAATCTTCTGGACCATAGTTATCAAGCGCAGAGACAACAAAAGAGATTGTCAGCCTCTCTGCACTATAAGCTGGTTGGTAAAAAATCTCTTCGCCATCATCTGAATAACGTACAGATACCAATAAGCCAACGTTCTCCATACGATTGATTAGGCTTGTAGACATACGTAGAGGGATTTTACACTCAGCACTAATCTCGTCAATATTGTATGCTCTCACACCCTCATCCATGCGCTTAAGCATACGGTTTAAGATAAGCAAACACACGAAGTCTTGATACCTGCGAGAAGCGTGCAAAGCCGTTTTACCAAAGGCATAACTACTGATATTCTGAATAGCATAGCTCAGTTGCGCCCCATAGAGGACAATAGTCCACGAGAGCTGTAGCCACAAAAGCAAAAGAGGGAAGGCAGCGAAACTACCATATATGGCATTGTATTTAGAAATCCAAATAACGCCATTGATATACATCGTTTGGAATATCTGATAGCCAATACCAGAGAATATACCCGAGATGAGTGCAGGCACGAACTTAACCTTTACATTGGGAAGAAACATATAAAGGCATACCAAAATCATCACTGAGACGACTAGAGGAATGAGCATCGTAGCACCATTGAAGAGCTTGTGCAGAATAGCAATATCCCCAAGTATCGTTGTACGCACAGCACTTGTCAGGATAGTCATCAAGCTCGATGTAGTCAGCACAAGAGGCAAGAGAATGAACAAGCCCAAATAGTTCAAAATGCGTCGTGGCCAAGGTCTTCCGTGACCGGCCTGCCAAATATCATTGAAGGTATCTTCTATCGTGATAATCAGAATGAGCACTGTGTATAATAAAACACCAAGACCAAGACCGATAAATAAACCGCCTTGGACTTGGTTCAGATAGTTCTCTACATACACAAAGACTTGATTGAGCTGCTCGGCCTGCCCGGGGAGAGCCTCCACTAGCGCCTCGCGCACGGCTGTTTGCAAGCCAAAGCCCTTAGCAATACCCACGATAACGGCAAGCATAGGCACAATAGAGAGCACTGTACTATAGGTGAGAGACGAGGCTTTACTCATCAGATTATCCTCTATAAAGCTGAGTGTAGTCTGATAGAGCACCTTTATAGTTCCGACAAAAAGACGTAGCGACTTAGGTGTCTCTTCGGGAGTCAGTCGCCACATATCCAAACGGAGAAATCTCCATAAACGTAAGAGGTAGTAGCGACTACCTCTTATTCTTTTCTCATCTATATATCTCATCTATTCTCTTCAACACACAAGACTTAACTCTAAAATCTTGCGACGACATCCTAATAGTAAAAGGAGCTGAACGATAAGCCGGGTTCTGTACAAGCCGATAAGACTTGCGTCTGTCATTTATCTCGACTATGCATCTCTACATAGCTCTAGCAATCTACCCTCCGACTGGGGCGAGTAACCCTCATAGCGTCGGTTTACATGATCTTGCAACCCATAAGACGTACGGCACGATATATCGCTATATCATCCGGTAAGCTCTTACCTTACCTTTTCACCATCACCACGTACAGAGGCAAGCTCTGTACTCTCAAAGCGAAATGCCTTTGTGGCTGTTATTCTCTGTTACGTTACTCAAGCCTCACGACCTGCTACCCGTTAGGTAGTATGGCACTCTGCGTTGCCCGGACGTTCCTCACAGCATCAAAGTACTGCGCGACAGACTGTCCAGCTCCCTTTATCTTACTACTAGAAATATCATTAAAAGCAAACTTACGCTTGCTCTTTAGACTTACTTGACAATCTCAACCTTAGTTGTTGGGTCTAGAGAAGCATTGCGTTTGTCTACAGCTTCCACGACATTCTGAGCGAGCTGACGGAAGAAAATACCCGTTAGGCTCTCTGTCGCTACAGATGCTGGCACACCCTTATCCCCACTCTCACAAATACTCTGCACGAGAGGTATCTGCCCCAATAGCGGGATATCTAAGTCAGCGGCAAGCTGACGTCCACCATCTTTACCAAAGATATAGTACTTGTTCTGTGGTAACTCGGCAGGAGTAAACCAAGCCATATTCTCAATAAGACCAAGGACAGGCACACCCACCTTCTCATCAAGGAACATACCTATACCCTTAATCGCATCAGCCAAAGCAACCTGCTGAGGCGTCGTTACGACGAGCGCACCCGTAAGACCAAGCGTCTGCACAAGTGTTAGGTGAATATCACTTGTGCCCGGAGGCATATCAAGTAATAGGTAATCTAGTTCGCCCCAGTTACCTTCTGTCAATAATTGCTTAAGGGCATTGCTTGCCATACTACCTCTCCACAAGACCGGACTAGCCTTATCCACGAAGAAGCCCATGGACAAAATCTTGACGCCAAAGCGTTCAATAGGAGCAATGAGTTCTCTACCATCGACCTCCTCTAGCACGGGGCGAGCATCTTCACAGCCAAACATGATTGGAGCTGATGGTCCGAAGATATCAGCATCAAGAAGACCTACTTTATAGCCTGCTTCAGCCAAAGCTACGGCAAGATTAGCCGAAACTGTACTCTTACCTACACCACCCTTACCTGAGAATACGGCAATAACATTCTTAACCTCAGGCAGGAGCTTGGGTTCGCTCTTAGGCTGCACCTCTGGCACCTTAACACTTATATTGCCTCGTATATCTACATCTTCGCCAACATAAGTTAGGATAGCCGACTCGGCAGCCTTCACGACACTCTTGATAAAAGGAGAATTAGGCTTATCAAAGATAAGTGAGAAACTTACTTTATTGCCTTCAATACGTATATCGTCCTCAACCATACCAGCCTCAACGAGGTTCTGTCCCGTACCGGGATAGCGCACCTTCTCAAGGGCTTGTAAGATTAGATTGGGGTATAATGCCATATTTTAATCTGTAATATCTTTTAGTTTAATAATTGCAAAGGTACAACATCTAGAGCTTTTACATGTAACCTATGTACACAAAGAATGGGCTACCGCACTTAATCGTGCGGTAGCCCAATCCTTCATTTGGTTAAATCTTCAAGTAATCTGTCAAAAGATTACCTTAAGACTATTGCTCGTTATCATAGATGTCATATCCGAATTTAGGAGTCTTATGGTCCAGCACAGAGCTAGACACAGGCACCTTATCGATCTGAACCGTACGATTACGATATCCTGGAGCAAGCTGCATAACCTCTGCATGAGAAGTCGCTTCCTTACCAGCATTAGCATCAATGACAAACTTACGCCATCCCCCCTCAACGGGTTTAAGGAAGTCTCCATTGAGCCCATCTTTACGCTCTTGCTGTACGAACTTATAAACCTTCTTGCCATTAGCCTTAGTGTACTCGATAATCAGGCTACTATTAAGTTCGCTGCTTCCTGTATTGGTCATAGGAAGAGAAGTGAATGCACCCGAGAGTAAATCCTTCGCCTTATCGTAAGAGCAAGCGTTCTCAGCTTTAACGAGGAACATGCGATTTTTATACTCTGGAAGGAAATCCGACCAACGTGTTGGGCCATAGAGAAGCTCTGTACCCGTATAGAGCACCACCTTAGAGGCATCAAAAGTTTCTGAAGCCTCTAAGCCAAAGTAGCGATGAGGATTCTTAAGCTCCAGCTGCGTAAGATCGCAGATGCGCTCAATAGGTCTTCTGTATGCCATTGGACCATCGTGATGGAAGAAAGGCTTACTAGGTGTAGCAAAGCTATTCCATGCAATAGGATGAACAAATAATGGACGCTGATTCTCGGGAAGATTCGTACTTAACTCAGGTCCTTGTAGAAGCTCAGGCTTACCATTCTTTCCCGCCTTAGGTCCGATCCAATATTCAGGAGCATTTTCGGACACAAACTTGTAAGCAGAGGTAGAGTCTGCATCATAGACATAGGACACCTGATATACATCTTCAAGCTTGCGACTAGGCTTATAAGAAAGAAAGTCCGCTTGAATAGGCTGATCCAAATATGATAGGAGTTGCTCAGGCGTCTTCGTGATTAGAGTATCACGGAAATGCTTATTGTCACCACTACCAATATGGAATTCCACATTATACCTCTTACCCGTCAAGGTCTTTACATCTAAAGGATCATTGAACTGAGCATGCTCATTAAAGAAGAGATCATCATACAAGCGATTCTCTTCTACAGGACTATACTTCCTGCGGTGGAAAAGATGCGCATAGATTCGGTCTGGAATTACAGCCTTGATTTCTTGACTGAAGGTAATACCCTTCTTGGTACGCGATGTAAAGAGCAAGCTCGTCGCACCGAAGAGCTCCTTTTCATGGGTAGTAAATCCTTCATCATTTGCTTCCTTGACAAAGCTCTGGAACTTCGGCGTATGGAGGGTGATTATCTTCTTTTCGTAGTCGATGCTATGCGTCCAGCTACTAGGGAGCGTAGCCAAGATACGAGGGAGGTCACCTTTCTTCGTGTAAGGCAGTTCGACGGTAGACTCAGGAGTTACGTAAAGCGTATTAGTCTGCTCATCATAATGTCCAAAGTCATTGCTATACTTAGCCTGCAGAGGGTGTAAGATAAGCTCTCTGTTACCGTCATTGATATACTGCTCACTATAGAGATAGTTAATATCGTCTCTATAGCAACTCGTCAATCCCCCAAGCAAACCTACAAGGGCTAAGGGAAGAATATATTTTTTAGTCTTCATTGTAATGCTAAAGCGAATTATTTATT
>RBKG01000214.1 GCA_003640335.1 Porphyromonas sp. | reverse complement strand
ATACAGACGATGACGAGAGTTGTAGAGGTTATGGTGCGCTTACTTGGCTTATTTACAAAGGCACGCTAACGATTGACCGAATAACATATATAAAAAGGGACTGCGTTAAAAATAACGCAGTCCCTTTTTATCTTAGCTCTTCTGTTACTGAGTGAGAATAGACGACACGAGCTGTTTCAGTATTTCGCCTGAAGGCATATTCGCCCCTACCCCCTTACTGTAAGCATCTGCCATACGTATGTGGCGGATAATATGATAGACCTGACCCGCACTATAATGCTGCATACCCTTAACATAATCCCTAACCATATAAGGCGAAAGCCCTAAGCCCTGAGCAAGGCTACGCTCATCTTTTTGCGCTAAATAGTAGCCCCCCATAAGCGTAGAGAAATAGTTAAAGAGAATGGCTATCGTCATCTGTATAGGATAATTCTTCTCGTTTTTGGCAAAATGATAGGCTATGCGATAGGCTTTTGTGTCCTGCCTATTGATTAGAGCAGAGAGCAACTCGAAGTTATTGTACTCCTTACTAATCCCGATATGTAGCTCGACGACATCGGGCGTCACACTACCACCCGAAGGTAAAACAATAGACAGTTTCTCCACCTCTCCATTGATTTTCTCTAGATTATTACCCGTATGCTCGGACATAAGTGCTGCCGTATGAGCATCAATACTGAGGTTCTTAGCCTGAAGCAAAGACGTAATAAAACGAGGCACATCACGCTCTGCGATTGGATTACTCTCCAAGATAGAGCCATCTAAAGCCATAAAAGACTTATATAAAGCCTTACGCTTGTCGGCCTTCTTTTTATAGCATAGAACTAAGCAAGTCGTCTCAGGCAATTCGGGCAAGAGTTTGCCTAAGCTTTCAATATCATTGATTTGCTGAGCTTCTTTCACAAGGACAAGATGACGCTCACCCATCATCGGGAAGCGCATCACATCGCTAGCGATGAGCGATACCTGTGTATTCTTATCATTACCGTAGAGAACAGTGAGATTAAAATCTCGCTCATCTTCAGGAATAACTTGTTGCAGAAACAGCTCTGTGAGCTTGTCTATAAAGTATGGTTCGTCCCCACTAAGAAGATACGCAGGACGTAGCTTACCCTCTTTGATTTCCCGCGCAATAGTGTCATAAGTCAGCATATATAATTTGTGTACCTTTGCAGGTACAAAGATAATGAATAAGCTAAACCTACCCCCTTACGCAATAGCCCTAGATAGGCAAGATGAGACACTTAAGGTCTGGGACGACCTTAGGCGCAAGTGGGTACGCCTAACACCCGAAGAATGGGTACGACAGCACTTTATTCATTTTCTTATTGACCACCTAGGCTACCCAGCCCAGTTACTAGGCAATGAAGTGGGGCTAAGCCTTGGAGGCTCTAAGCTACGCGTCGATAGCATACTCTACGACACTCAGCTACGCCCTAAGATGCTCATAGAGTACAAAGCCCCTAGCGTAGCACTTAGTCAGCAGGTACTTGAGCAAGCCCTACGCTATAACTACAAGCTAGAAGTACCCTATCTCATTCTAAGCAATGGTCTTGAGCACGTTGCCTATCATATCAACTACAAAGACCAATCCTACACCATACTAGACCATATTCCCCATTACAAAGACATATAAAGACATGACACAAGCCGTATATTTCGTTTCATTAGGAGCAGGAGACCCCGAACTAATTACACTCAAGGCTCTGCGCTTACTCGAGCGTGCAGATGTTATCTATTCGCCCGTATCCCTTAGCCCCAATGGCAGAAGAGCCTCCAAGAGCAAATCTATTATGCTCTCTCTAGGCATCAAGGAGGAACAAATCGTAAGCTACGATATGCCTGTAAATAGAGAACGTGAAGGCGCAGAGGACGCCTACAAGCAAGTGGCTGAAGACATTAAGGCTAGACGCCAAGCGAATGGCGATTTAATTGCAGCCGTTGTAGCTATTGGCGATGCAGGGTTCTATGCAAGCAGTGCCTATATAGGCGAGCTCTTAGAAGCCGAAAATATCCCTACCTCTTACCTCCCCGGTGTCCCTGCACTGATAGCAAGTAATGCACTCATCGGAGGACAGCTCGTGCAGTTAGACGAACAGCTCCGTGTAATACCCGGTGTAGCCACGCCTAGCGAATGGGAAGAAGCATGGCAGAGTAAGCATACTATTGTTATTATGAAGGGTTCAATGGCTGAAGAAGAAATCAAAAGAGCCATGAAGAGCTATCCTCATCGCCACTGGCACTACCTTGAGTATGTCGGTTATGAGGGGAAGGAACTTTATCTCAATGATGTTAATCAGATTGCAGAGCGCAAGTTCCCTTACTTTAGCCTTATTATCAGCAAAACACGATAAGACCTTTGCATTGTGCGGCACTCGCTGCATTATTATCGACATTGGGGCAAGTGCTCTCAACAAAAGTATTTGTTATCTTTGCCCCAAGAATTAATTTATTAACTAGATATTATAAGAGAATATGCTAAGAACAATTCTATCAGTATCAGGTAAGCCTGGTCTTTTTAGATTGCTAAGCCATGGTAATGGCAACCTTATAGTAGAATCACTTACAGACAAGCGTCGCCAACCTATACATGCTAAGGATAGAGTCGTTTCTCTCGGTGATATTACGATGTACACTACAGAAGACGACCTACACCTGAGCGAGGTGTTGACTGCCGTCTACAAGCACTTCGAAGGCAAAGCTATTGACATGAGCGCACACACAACGACCGATGCTCTACAAGAGTCTTTCGGCAAGTGCGTTCCAAACTTTGACCGCGAACGTGTATATCCATCGGATATTAAGAAACTTTTCACTTGGTACAATATTCTCATTGCGGCTGGCTTCACTTCATTTACTGAAGAAGAAACCGCAGAGTAATATCAGAATAATGTGTAAGGGGCTGTAGCAAAATTCATTTGTAACAGCCCCTTCGAAATACTTAGACTTCTAGGGCTAACGCAACATTGAATCATCAGAATATTACTAATCATAAAACTTAGTTCATTATGTTCAAGGGAATGAAGACCTATCTACAAGAAGAACTTCGCTCTATTGAGGAAGCTGGTCTCTACAAGCGTGAACGCATTATTATCACCCCACAAAATGCCGACATCAAGGTTGGACAGGGGCAAGAAGTAGTTAACTTCTGTGCAAACAACTATCTTGGTCTAAGCGACCACCCTCGCCTCATCGAAGCTGCTAAGCGTGCTATGGACACACACGGCTTCGGTATGAGTAGTGTACGCTTCATCTGCGGTACACAAGATATTCACAAAGCTCTTGAGAAGGCTATCGCAGACTACTTCCATACGGAAGACACTATCCTCTACGCTGCTTGTTTCGATGCTAACGGCGGTATCTTCGAACCTCTTTTCGGTGAAGAAGATGCCATTATCAGCGATGCACTTAACCACGCAAGTATCATTGACGGCGTGCGCTTAAGTAAGGCTAAACGCTACCGCTATGCCAATGCAGATATGGCAGACCTTGAGCGAGTGCTTAAGGAAGCTCAGAGTGCTCGCCACCGCATTATCGTAACTGATGGCGTGTTCTCTATGGACGGTAATGTAGCTCCTATGGATAAAATCTGTGACCTTGCAGAACGCTATGACGCTCTTGTAATGGTTGATGAGTGCCACTCAGCAGGCGTCGTTGGGGCTACCGGACGAGGTGTTTCAGAGCAATTCAATTGCTATGGACGCATAGACATCCACACAGGTACACTAGGTAAGGCTTTCGGTGGTGCAATAGGTGGCTTCACTACAGGTCCTAAGGAAATTATCGATATGCTTCGTCAGCGCAGTCGTCCTTACCTCTTCTCGAACTCTATCCCTCCTGCAGTAGTAGGTGCTGGACTAGAAGTATTCAAGATGCTCGAAGAGAGCAACGACCTCCACACTAAGCTCATGGAGAATGTCGAATACTTCCGCACTAAGATGCTTGAAGCAGGCTTTGACATCAAGCCTACGCAGAGTGCTATCTGCGCTGTTATGCTCTACGATGCTAAGCTCAGCCAAGACTATGCAGCTCGCTTGCTCGAAGAAGGCATTTATGTAACAGGCTTCTACTACCCAGTAGTACCAAAGGGAGAAGCACGCATACGCGTACAGCTCTCAGCTGCACATGACCGCAAGCACCTCGACCACGCTATCGCAGCCTTCATCAAGGTTGGACGCGAACTAGGAGTGCTTAAAGCATAAGCCTACAAGCACAATACAATAAGCAACGGCTGTCGCAAATTCGTTTTGCGACAGCCGTTTTCGTGGATGACGGGGCCTGAATGTCGATAATAACGCAGCGAGTGCCGCACAATGCAATGCTCTCAATTAAATCTTTATCTCTATCTTTAACCTCAAATTCATCTAAACAAACAAATTAACTAGGAAAACGACATACTTATGGATTTAATCAGCGGTATTGATGCGTGGCTTCTGTGGGGACTTGCTGCCATTGCACTATTTATTCTTGAGCTATTTACGCCCGGCTTTGTCCTCGCTTGCTTTGGCATAGGTGCAGGCTTCGCTGTCTTTCCAGCTCTTGTAGGCTTAGGCTTCACGTGGCAACTTATCTTCTTTGCCGTCGGTAGCCTACTCTCTATCTTCTTCATTCGTCCTCGCTTACTTAGCCGCCCTAAGGTGGAAACTTACCCTATTGGACTAGAGGCTCTCAAGGGTAGAGAAATTCGCATCAGCGAAGATATCCCAGAGGGTGAGTATATAGAAGTCCCCATTGATGGCGATGTATGGCGCGTCAAGATGAAAGAAGGAACGGCTAGACGTGGCGACTTAATTCGCATCTGTGGACGTTCGGGGCTTACACTCTTCGCTATGATTTCGGAGAATAATATGCGCTCATAAGACACAACAATACAAACAAATATCTAATCTCAAATTTTATGGATGCTATTACAATTATCTTACTAGCTCTAGTTATTCTAGTCATCTTCACGATTAGTAAGGGCTTACGTATTATCAAGCAGTCCCAAACGATGATTATCGAACGACTAGGACGCTATCATACTACTCTTAGTTCGGGCGTAAACATCGTTATCCCTTTCATTGACCAAGCTCGCCCTATTCGCTGGCGTTACACAATCCCTGCAGGCGATGGCAATGTATATGTACGTTTTACGGATACGAATACTATTGATTTGCGTGAGACTGTGTATGACTTCCCTCGTCAGAGTGTAATTACTCGTGATAATGTAGTTACGGAAATCAATGCGCTCCTTTACTTCCAAATCACAGACCCTATACGTGCCGTTTATGAAATCCAGAACCTACCTGATGCGATGGAGAAACTAACGCAGACAAGCCTGCGTAACATCATCGGGGAGATGGACCTTGACGAAACGCTTTCAAGCCGTGATACTATTAACTCTAAGCTACGTGGTATACTTGATGACGCTACCAACAAATGGGGTGTCAAGGTTAATCGTGTAGAGCTCCAAGATATTAACCCTCCTAAGGATATACGCAATGCGATGGAAAAGCAAATGCGTGCCGAACGTGATAAGCGTGCTCAAATCCTGAATGCAGAAGGGGAAAAGGAAGCTCTTATCCGTGGTTCAGAAGGTCGTATGCAGGAAAGCATCAACCATGCAGAAGGTGAGCGTCAAGCACAAGTACTTCACGCCAAGGCGGAAGCTGAAGCTAAGCTCCTCACAGCGGAAGCAGAAGCAGAAGCTATCAAGATGATTGCAGATGCGGTGAAGGACTCAGGTGCTAATCCTACACAATACCTCATCGCAATGCGTTACCTCGAAACGCTCAAGGAAATGACAGCAGGTAAGGACAACAAGACCGTTTACCTCCCTTATGAAGCAAGTGGCATCTTAGGCTCACTTGGTGGCATCAAGGATTTACTTGGGAATAAATAGCATTGCTTGACTCTAGCCTAGAACTGGCAAGAATTTCTTCGAGGGGGCTTGTAGCAAAAACACATAAGGCTACAGCCCCCTTTGCTTATCTAGTTATTTTTGTGTAACTTTGCACCTCGTCGTGATGCCCCTTAGCATTATGGCTCTAAAGAGATAACTAATAATATATATATTACTAAAATGAAAAGAACGTTCCAACCCTCAAATCGTAAGAGAAAGAACAAGCACGGCTTCCGCAGCCGTATGGCTACTGCTAATGGTCGTCGTGTATTAGCTGCCCGTCGCGCAAAGGGTCGTGCTAAGCTTTCAGTATCAGACGAGTACTAGTCTCTTACAACGACTAATCGCCCCTATTCTCTGCAGAGGATAGGGGCGATTTTTTATTACTTATCGTTTTATAAAGTAAAGATTTTGAGACTTTGCAGAATGCGGTAATCGCAAGGCATTGAGACTGAGGGCGCAGGGAGTTT
>RBKG01000221.1 GCA_003640335.1 Porphyromonas sp. | reverse complement strand
AATAAGACTTATGCAGAAGATTGTGCTAAAATTGGTGACGCTCATATTAATGTGTTGTACGCTCACCTTTAACCTTAAGGGCGCTGACCTTCCTAGTGCGCTATCGGCTGATGCACATATGAGCATCTTGGTAGCATCACCGAGCCCAATGCAAGCCTATACGATGTATGGCCACGCCGGATATAGAGTCTATGACGAGCAATTAGGCTTAGATGTTACCTTTAATTATGGCATTTTCCAGTTTGATGATACCTTCCTTTTTCGCTTCGTTAAGGGTCAGACGGATTACTTAGTATTACCGCAGCCAACGAGTGAATATATGGACGAGTATCTCAGCCGAGGTAGCCGAGTGGAGGAGTTACATCTCAACTTAAGGCCAGACGAACAAGCTAAGATTTGGGCTTATCTCCTGCGTAACATTCAACCCGAACATAGGGTTTATCGCTATAACTTCTTCAGAGACAACTGTGCTACTAGACTTATAGATATTATAGAGGGAGGCGTCGGCCAAGTACAATATACAGAGCCTGCAGACTATAAGGCTTCGTCTCGGCTATCTTGGCGGAGCGAGATAAATGATTTAGAGCGTGCAAACCCTTGGCTTGTCCTAGGTACTGACCTCGCTCTAGGTAGTCCTACCGATAGTCTAATGTCTTGGCGAGAAAGAGCCTTCTCTCCGAGGTATCTGAAGTCTATCCTAGAGAGTGCGCATAGATTAGATGGGACTCCTATATATGGTGGTAGTGAGTCCTTCGGATACGATACCGCTGAGGCTCAATATCCAGAGTCGTGGACAAGTTATATACGTCCTGATACGGTCTTGGCACTCTTCGTCCTGCTGATGATATACCTCTATATCTATCGTATTATCATCAAGCGTAAGCCTGTATGTAAGGGCTGGGACGCACTAATTATGTCTATTATAGGGATTATTGGTATTGTCTTGTGCTTTATAGCCTTCTTCTCGGAGCATCCTATGGTGTATCCGAATGCCAATATCCTCCTATTTAATCCGCTACATCTATTCATAGGGCTTCCTGTTATATGCCTTAAAAGGTGCAAAAAGATAGTAGTATGGTATCATTTTGCTACCTTTGCGTCCGTTAGTGCCCTTGTTCTTCATTGCGTAGGTCATATTCAGCATATAAATGTTGCTGTTATCGGACTAAGCATAAGTATACTAATGCTTATCCTCGCTCGTAGAATAGAGGCTCGACGCTCAAAAGATTAAATAATGGAGCATAGACGTTTTACAGCCTTACTAACCCTCCTGGTAGCTATGATGGCTATACAGAAGGAAGCCGAAGCCCAACAATTGCCTCGGCTGGTGGTCTGTATAACGGTAAATGAATTACGAGGGGATTACCTAGATGAATTAAGCCCTCTAATGGGGAATGATGGTCTTAAGCGCATTCTGAATACTGCTTCCCTCAAATCAAATGTATCATTCCCGCTCTATCAGCCTAATGAAGGAAGTGCTACCGCTACTATCTTCACCGGTGCTTATCCTGCTCAATCTGGTTGGGGCGATATTGTAGCCTACGATAGGAATGCACGTCGCTACCTCAATATAATGACCGATGATGCCTGCCAAGGTATCTATACTCGGGATAACTATTCACCTAAGAACCTCTTTGTTGAGACCTTGGGTGACCGCCTTAAACAAGCGAGCGGAGGCTCATCTTTAGTTTACAGCGTCGCTCCTTCTGCTCAAGCGGCGATTGCTAGTAGTGGTCTCTCTGCTGACGGTGCTTATTGGATTGATGATGCTATAGCCTCTTGGGCTACAAGTAACTATTATGGCTCTATGCTCCCTCAGCTCGAACAGTATAATCGTTCGTCTGATGGCCCTAATAAGCGTATTGTCGCTGGTATTACACATCGTCCGCTAAGAAGTCTTAAGAAGCAAGATATTGCCTATAACGATTATTCGAGAGCATTCGTTCATCGATATAATCAGACCTCTGTACAAGCATACAAATCAAGCGGTCTTATAAATGAAGAAATAACTTCCTTCGCTGTAAGACTACTCGAACAAGCTGGTTACGCTGAGCGAAGAACGCCCGGTCTACTCGCTCTATCATATACGGCTAAGACCTCGGGATTAAGAGAGCTTGAAGCCGAAGATGTAGATACCTATCTCAGATTAGATGAGAGCATTGCTCGGCTATTAAAAGCCCTAGAGGATAGAATAGGTCTTAAGAATTGTCTGATTACTTTGTCGGGCACAGGATATACGTCATATCTGGCGACTGATGATAAAAATCGGACCTCTAGACTCAAGAGAGAATTGAGTGAAACCCGTATTACTGCTCTCATTAATATGTATCTGACAGCCCTCTATGGCTCAGGTGAATGGATTGCTGAGAATAGTAATGGGCGTATATACCTACAAAAGAAAACTATTGAAGAGCGTAAGCTCTCCCTAGATAAAGTACAAAGAGAGGTCGCTAACTTCCTAAAGGGAGCAAGCGGTATTAGCTATGCCATAGCTGCGAGTGATATACCCCAATCTACGGACTTATTAGCTAAAAGTATAGAAAGAAGCGTACATCCTAAGTACGCTGCTGATGTCTATTGGTCGGTATTACCATCTTGGACGCTAACAGACGTTAAAGCTGGCAGTCATCTACAATATCATACTGCGCTCTGTCCATCACCTTTTGCTATTCTTGGTGCTGATGAGGATATTAAGCGCAATCATTACGAAGTACGCGATGTACGTGATATCGTCCGAGTAATCTGTAGCATTCTGCGCATCAGACCTCCTACCGCATAAGCCTGTCCAATATACGGCAATGCTTTGCATTATATAAGTATTTGTCTATTATAATAACCTGCCCCTAGACCTTGGGATATACTTGCTCCAAGCGTCTATTAGGGTTTATCTACCGAATAAATAATATTAAAAGATTTACATTATATGGGATTTTTAGATTTCATATCTAAGATATTTGGCAATAAGTCTACTCGAGACCTTAAGGAAATACAACCTTGGGTGGACAAAGTAAAGGCGGTCTATGACGACATCGCTAAGCTCTCTGACGACGAACTACGTGCTAAAACGCAGTCTATTAGACAGTACATACAAGATTATGTCGCTACAGAGAAGGCCGAAGTACAACAGCTACGAGACTCAGTAGAGGACAAAAGCCTCGAAGAACGTGAAGTTCTCTGGCGTGAGATTGATAAGAAAGAGAAGGCTATATTAGATAAGATGGAGCTAGCACTTGATGAAGTGCTCCCCGAAGTATTTGCTATCGTTAAGAATACAGCATTCCGCTTCAAAGAAAATACTGAAATAGCCGTTACTGCCACTGATTTGGATAAGGAGCTAGCTACAAAGCACGACTTCGTAACTATCGAAGGAGACAAGGCTATCTATCATATGAATTGGACTGCCGGTGGTAATGTCATCAAGTGGGATATGGTACATTACGATGTACAGCTTATAGGTGGTACTGTCCTCCACAAAGGTAAGATAGCAGAGATGGCTACAGGTGAAGGTAAGACTTTGGTCGCTACTCTCCCTGTCTTCCTTAATGCCCTAACGGGTAATGGTGTACACGTCGTTACGGTGAATGACTATCTTGCTAAGCGTGACAGTGAATGGATGGGACCGCTATATATGTTCCACGGTTTGACTGTAGATTGTATCGACAGACATCAGCCTAATACTGCTAGCCGTCGTGCTGCTTATAATGCGGATATTACTTTCGGTACCAATAATGAGTTCGGCTTCGATTATCTGCGTGATAATATGGCTTCTTCGCCAGACGAACTAGTACAGCGCAAGCATAACTACGCTATTGTCGATGAGGTGGATAGTGTACTTATCGATGACGCTCGTACACCTCTCATCATTTCGGGTCCTGTACCTAATGGGTCGGAACAATTATTTGATGAGTTCCGTCCGCAGATACAAGTGGTGGTTGAGGCTCAAAAGAAATTAACTCAACAGATATTACTCGAAGCTAAGAAGAAGATTGCTTCTGAGGATAAGAAAGAACAGGAAGAGGGCTTCCTCTTATTGTTCCGTGCCTATAAGGGTATGCCTAAGAGCAAGCCACTTATTAAGTTCCTGAGCGAACCGGGCATCAAGACGGGTATGCTTAAGACTGAAGAGTATTACCTACAAGATAATCAGCGTAATATGCCTATAGTGACGGATGAGCTGTACTTTGTCATCGACGAGAAGATGAATAGTGTGGAGCTTACCGATAAGGGGCACGCTCTTCTTGCGGAGAAGACTGGTGACCATGATTTCTTTATATTGCCAGACATCGGGGCTTTATTGGCTGACCTAGAGAACAAGGGTCTACCGACTGACGAACTAGCAAGGCAAAAGGACTTACTTAGTCAAGATTACGATATCAAGAGCGAACGTGTGCATACGGTAAATCAATTGCTCAAGGCTTATGCTCTATTCGAAATCAATGACCAGTATGTAGTTATCGATGGCAAGGTGATGATTGTAGACGAGCAGACGGGTCGTATTATGGACGGTAGACGTTATTCTGACGGGCTACACCAAGCGATTGAAGCTAAGGAAGGTGTCGAAATTCAGGACGCTACCCAAACGTTTGCGACGATTACTTTGCAGAACTATTTCCGTATGTATCATAAGCTATCCGGTATGACTGGTACAGCTGAAACGGAAGCAGGGGAGCTATGGGACATCTACAAACTTGATGTGGTCGTGATTCCTACTAATAAGCCTATCGCTAGACAAGACTTAAACGACCGTATATATAAGACCGTAAGAGAGAAGTACAACGCTGTAATCGAAGAGGTCGTTAAGATGGTTGAGCAAGGTCGTCCAGTACTAGTGGGAACGACTTCGGTAGAGATATCTGAGCTCCTCAGTCGTATGCTTAAGATGAGGGGCATTCAGCATAACGTCCTAAATGCTAAGTTGCACCAGCAGGAAGCTGATATCGTAGCCCAAGCTGGTAGACCGGGCGTCGTGACGATTGCTACGAATATGGCTGGTCGTGGTACCGACATTAAGCTCACGGATGAAGTAAAGGCTGCAGGCGGACTTGCGATTATCGGTACAGAAAGACACGAATCTAGACGCGTTGACCGTCAGTTGAGAGGGCGTGCTGGTAGACAAGGCGACGTCGGTAGTAGTGTATTCTACGTATCTCTTGAAGACCATTTGATGCGCTTATTTGGGTCTGACCGTCTAGCTTCGCTTATGGACCGTATGGGTCTACAAGAAGGGGAAATGCTCGAAGCTAAGATGCTAACGAACGCTGTCGAACGTGCGCAGAAGAAGGTTGAAGAGAATCATTTCGGTGTGCGTAAGCGTCTACTGGAGTTCGACGATGTAATGAACTCGCAGCGTGAAGTAATATACGGCCGTAGAAGACACGCTCTAATGGGCGAGAGACTTGAAATGGACGTGATGAACACGATATACGATGCTGGTTATGCGATTGTTAGTGACTATCTTCCTAATGCTGATTACCAAGGATTTTGTATAGAAGTCAAGAGAACGCTCAATCTAGATAGCCCTTTCAGCGAACAAGAGTTTGTGGGCTCTAAGGTTGATGAGCTTTCGGACAAATTATATGATATCGCTATACAGGCATTCAATGCGCGCCGTCAAGGTATTATTGACCAGATACTCCCTGTATTAGAGCAAATAATGACGCAGAACCCTCCTGAGGAAGCCGCTATTGCTATTCCGCTTACGGATACTAGATTGCTTTATCAGGTGAGAGCTAATATCCACCAGACCGTACAGACAAAGGGCAAGAGCGCGATGAATGAATTTATGAAGGTGCTCGTTCTGCATCACATAGACGAAGCTTGGAAGGAACATCTGCGCATAATGGATGAATTGCGTCAGTCCGTACAAAATGCGTCGTACGAAAATAAGGACCCGCTCTTGATTTACAAGCTAGAGAGCTTCGACCTCTTCCATAAGATGCTCCTAGAGATGAATAGAAAGACGACTTCTGTACTTATGCGTCTACAGCTCAATACGCCATCTGAAGAGGAAGTTAGAGCGGCTGAAGAAGCAGAGGAACTACGAAGAAGACAAGAGGCTGAGACAAGAGTTGCTTACCACGAGAGTCGTAGTCTAGACGAAGCTACAGAGTACAAGCGTCAGCCTGTGCGTAATGGTTATCAGGTGAGTCGTAATGACTTATGTCCTTGCGGTAGTGGTCTTAAGTTCAAGGCCTGTCACGGTAAACATTCGTAGCGTTTAATCGCCATTCTAGTGCAGGATGTACTAGGGGCGAGACTCCTTAAATTGATAGAAGCCTATGTAAGCCTTTCGGCTGACATAGGCTTTATTATATGCACCCCTAGCGGATATACGAGAGTTGCCCTAGACTATAT
>RBKG01000261.1 GCA_003640335.1 Porphyromonas sp. | reverse complement strand
CTTTGAAGAGCCAAGCACATTAGGCGCAAAAACACTAGGCGGTCGCAAAGTGGTATCTTTGTGCTAATTATGCATCGGCGGATAACGATACTTGTCTGTACAAGCCTTAGCTGCTCAGCCCTATGTCTATCACAGAATAGTCCTGAGCGGGTAAGCTCTCTTGATAGCCTCAAGAGGGTTCAACAAGTGCGACCATTACCGAGCCTTAAATTGGATAGCCTTCCCTCATTCGCGACTCTCTACCCAATCCAAAAGACTAAGACGCAAGGGAAAGGATTGCAATTACAATTAAGTGGTACCGTCGAATTATCGCCCCTACTCAAGCACACTTACACCGAAAACCCCTCACTCTCCCTTAGCGATAGGAGGCAACAATCATTTCAGTTAAACCCCGATATTCATTTGAGGGTAGATGCTCAGCTCGGGCGCAAACTAAGCCTGCACACGGCTTATAATTCAGATAAGTTAGGCGAAGACTTTAAGCGTAATCTTCGTATTGACTATAAAGGGGACTCGTCCGAACTTATTCAAAATATCACCATTGGTCAGTTTGCTTTTAGCCCTCAAAATAGCCTCATGGGTGCTAGCCGTCAGATGACGGGTATATTAGCGGACTTAAAGCACAAAAATTGGAGCTTAAAGCTCTTTGCCAATCAGGATAGTAGGGCTAGTTCGTTGAGCCCAATAGGTCGCACAAGCAGAACTACTCGCCAGCAGTTTAGTCTACGCTCAAGCCAGTACGATGCTAGGCGACATTTCTTCCTCTCTAACTTCTTCAAAGAGAGATACGATACAGCCCTTGCCCAACGTCCTAATATAGCGACGGGGGTACGCATTCTTCGCCTAGAAGTGTGGGTAACACGGCGCAATGGCAATAGAGAGCAAGCACGCCATGCCCTCGCGTGGAGCGACCTCGGAGAGAAAACAAACATCCACAGCAATCAAATTAGTGCGCTAGCCGATGCGCCCCCCACGCCTGACAACCGTGCCAACAGCATTCCGGAGATTACGTCTCCCCTACTTAGTCAAAGCATAGTAGAGATTGGCGAAGGGCTTTCCAATCGCTTCCGCAGGGGCTTAGATTACGATGCCTTCGAATACATGCAACGCCTTGACCCTAGTGAATATGTGCTGAATAGGGAACTTGGTTATATCTCACTCGCTCAAAAGCTCAAAGAGGGCGAGAGCCTTGCCGTAAGTTATGAGTATAGTTACGGGGGGCAAATATATCATGTAGGAGAATTGAGTGCCGATAGTCCAGAGGGTAGACCCCTTATGCTACGCCTACTCTATGGCAGACAAGACAGCCCCAATGCGCCCTATTGGAGCAACATGATGCGTAATGTCTATGCCATAGCACCACCCTCAAGAGGCATCAGCGACCTACGCCTAAATCTAAGTTACCTCGCAGAGGGACAGAGCAAAGCACTACCCTATATCAACGAGGGCACACTCAAGGGCAAGCGACTTAGCGAAGTCCTAGATGTAGATAAACTTGATGCAGGCGGAGCAGAGCAAGCCGATGGGGCTTTTGACCTCATCGAGGGCATGACTTACGATGCTCAGCATGGTTGGATTTATCTTCCTAGTTCAGCCCCTTTTGATGCCCCCATTGCACGCAAAGGCGGAGAGGATAAACTGAGATACCCCGAACTATACACATTAAGCCAAGAAGCGGCACAAGCACTCAGCCATAAGGATAAATACCTCATTGAGGGTTCGTACATACTAGCCCAGCAAGACGCTCCTGCGGAAGCGGATTACTCCAGAGAGCAGGAGCATAGGCAGACTTTACTCGGATTAGAGCTCCTATATCGTCCCCTCCCAAGTATGACCCTTGGGCTATCACTCATGCACCTCTGGGAGCAAAGCCAAAGTAAGCGCACCCTACTCGGCATGGAACCGATGAAGAATACCCTTTGGGGGCTTCACCTAGACTGGCAGACTCCTCTCACTTGGCTTGATAAGGGGCTTAAGCACCTATTCCCGCACCTAACACAAACGAGTTCTTTAAGGCTAAAAGGCGAATGGGCTTACCTTCTTAGCGACTATCAAAGGGGGGATAACTATAAGGGTTATAGCATTCTTGATGATTTTGATGATAGTTACCGTGCCTTCGATTTACTCCAAACAGAGGCTTGGAAACTCGCTAGCGTACCTCACCGAACAGCAAGCCGTGAGAGCCAAACCGACTTAATGGCTCATCGTGCGCACCTATCTTGGTTTACGATAGACCCAGCACTCCTGCGTCCCGAAGAGGGACGACAGCCTCATTATATCCGAGGCAATGCCGATATGCTGAGTAGTCATTATGTACGAGAAATTCCGACCCACGAGTTATACCCCGACAAAGAATTAAACCTCAGCCGAACAAACTATATCCCTACACTTAACCTACGCTTCTATCCCGATGAACGAGGGCAGTACAATATCTCTACTCAATACCTCAACAATCAAGGAGCCTTGAATGAGCCTACCCAATCTTGGGCAGGTCTGCAACGAGCCATTCCCGTAACGGACTTTGAGGCACAAAATGTTGAGTATTTAGAGTTTTGGCTGATGAGTCCTTTCCTTGAGGGGAAAAAGCAGGGCAAAGGCGAACTGATTATTCAGTTAGGGGACTTATCCGAAGACCTACTTCCCGATGGGCGCAAGTCTATGGAGCAGGCTCTACCCTCTAGCGGAATAGCAAACAATCAAGTGGAAACAAGCCCTTGGGGGCGAGTAGCCACAACCGCCCCAATGGGCTTTTATTTCTCTGGAAGCCTTAGCGACATTATGCGTCAAGACCTAGGCTATGACGGTCTTAGCTCAGATGAGGAACGCCAATATGGTCAGTATCAAGCCTACACGCAAAGTCTTAAGCAAATACTTACTCCGGCACAACTTAGCAAATGGCAGGCAGACGAGCATAGTCCCCTCAATGACCCTGCTGGCGATGACTTTAGGCATTATCTCGATGCCTATTACGACCACGAGCAAACGCCTATTCTCGAACGATACAAGTACTACAACGGCGTAGAAGGCAATAGCCGCAATCCACAACTACGAAGTACCACTAAGCCCGACAGCGAGGATATTAACGAAGATAATACGCTCTCTACTGATGAGCGTTACTATGAGTATCGCATTCCGCTAGACGATGAGCAAGGGCAGAATTACAAGATTAACACACGCACGACTGAACGAACGCTACCCAATGGGACAACAAGCGCAGTAACGTGGACGCAGTACCGCATACCTATCAGAGCCTATCAGAATGCTGTCGGAGGTATCAGTGGCTTCAAATCTATGCGCTTTATGCGCCTTATCGTGAGGGGTTGCGAAGAAATTACGAACCTAAGGTTTGCCGATATGAAGTTGATGCAAGGCTCTTGGCGCATGTACGATTTACCTTTAGAGGGTAGCACGAATGGCGGTACGCTTAGTGCAGGCGTGGTGAATATCGAAGAGCATAGCACACGCAAGCCAATCAATTATGTGCTGCCTCCCGAGCACGACCGCCCCCGCACCCATGCGACGCTTGAGCAGAGGCAAGATAATGAGCAGTCCCTAAGCCTTAAAGCCGAACGATTACCAGCAAAAGGAGCAAAAGCTATTTACAAACAAGGGAACTATGACCTAAGAGCCTACGGGCATCTTAGCATGTACGCACATGCAGAGGCCATTGAAACGCATGACCTTGCGGACGATGATATGACGCTCTTCCTGCGCTTAGGGAGCGACCTCACGCACAACTATTACGAGTATAGCCTCCCTCTTAAACTAAGTCCTGCCGGATATTACAGCAATACGAGCCTAAGCGATAGGCAAATAGTTTGGCCAAAAGCCAATAACATAGACTTAGACCTTACACTCTTGCCCCTTCTCAAGCAAGAACGCCGTCAAGCAGGAGCAGACGCACAAGGCAAACTATATACTAAGGCACACCCCTCACAGACGGGACACCATTACAGCGTTATGGGCAATCCATCACTAGCCCATATACGCAATATGATGATTGGGCTACGCAACAACAGAGGCGAAGAACGCAGTATAGAGGTTTGGGTAGACGAATTAAGGCTTAGCGAAGCGCAAAAGCAAGGCGACTATGCGCTGAATGGACAGATTGCCCTAAATGTAAGTTCGCTCGGACAAACGCTTATCAGTATGAGCCATCGTGGTGCCGGCTTCGGGGCTATTGACGAGCGCATCGACATAGGCACATCTAGCCAAACAGATAGGTTACTTATTCAAGGTAACTTAGATGTGGGGCAACTATTATCGCCCAAAGTCAAGGCCGTTATTCCGATTACTTACCGCCACGAACAAGGCACGACAAGTCCTCGTTACAATCCTTTGGACGATGATATTTTGGTCACACAAAGCCGTGAAGACGTGCGCAAACAAACGGATACGCACTACAAGCAAACAAGCATCGAACTCACGGGGCTTAATATCGGCATTCAGAGTCAGAAGCCTATGCCTTATGACCCTGCCAACCTACGCTTAGACTATAGTTACTATAACGAGCTACAATCTAGCCCCACTATACAGCAAAAAGAGCGTACCTCTTGGCAGCTTAATATCAACTACAATTATAGCCCAGCACAAAAGCGCATCCGTCCTTTCCAAGACCACAAAGAGACGCAGTTTTGGGGCAAGTATCTCAAGAACTATGCCCTAGACCTGTGGCCGCGCACGATTTCCTTACAGAGCTGGCTCACACGCACAAGTGAGGCTGAACAGCTACGCTCCATCACGGACGAGCAAATACTCCCTAGCCTGAACAATCGTTTTGATGACTTTATGTGGAAGCGCAAGTTCAGTATCACCTATCAGCCCCTACCCGAGTTATCACTTACATTCCACAGCGGAACAGATGCACGCATAGAAGCCCCACAAGAATGGCTAGACAAACAGCTCAACCCTGATGCCGAGCACGTATGGCAGACCGCCATTCAGCGCAATCTCCTACACATGGGTAATCCACATCGTTATGCACAGACAGCGACAGCGACTTATACCCTGCCTACATCTTATTTTAATGCGCTTAGTTGGCTTAGTGGCTCACTCTCGTATACGGGTTCTTATGAATGGCAAAGGGGGACTTATACACAGCGTGTGCAAAGTCATACCATATCCTCCCAACAGCAAAAACAATTAGCTCTACAATTCAATTTTGCTCGTCTTTATAAACTCTTAGACTGGGATAAGAAGCACAAATGGGCGCAAGCCTTGAAGGATATTAACATCAGCCTGCAACGCACAAACAATCTCTATCTACCGGGTTATCTAGGTAATATAGGGAATGCCTTTGGGCAAAGTCAAATAGGAGGACAGCTACGCCCGGGCTTGCCTTTTGCCTTTGGTCTAAGCAATCAAACTTTCATCGAACGTAGTCTATCCGAAGGGCTTTTCTCCAAAGACCCTGAGAGAGCTTACTCTGGCTTATGGACTACACACGAGAGCCTAGATGTACGTATGAGCCTACAAGCACTCAAAGGCTTATCCCTGACCCTACTGATGAACCACAGCAATAGCCAAAGAGAGGAGTATCTGTACAGTGCGCCTAGTACAGCCCCCACACTGAGAGGAGGAGATATGCAGATGACGACCATAGGACTAAGTGGCTTATGGCAAACCTATGGTGCTAGTGCTGACGAAGGACAAGAAATACTCGAAGCCTTCCGCAAGCAACAGCAGTATGTATATTCCGAACTTAGGGGACAGCTAGAAAGGAGTGCGCCTCAACTAACAGAACAGCTCAACATCAATAATCCAGCCGTACTCCTACCCGCTTTCCGCCGTAGCTTTATGCTTTCGTCCTACGGCTTGCAGTCTATCCCCCATAGCCTACTAGCGATGCTCCCCAACTGGAATATCACCTATACCCTACGCGAGCAATGGCCATTCATCAAGAAATATATGAATAACCTAACTCTGCGTCATACATACAGGGGCATTTACCGAACTAATAACTATGATGAGCGCATAGGTTGGGCGCGCATAGCAGGGACTAATCTTGCGACGGAGCAAGGCAAGGCAGGCACGAGAGTCAGCACACTAGAAGACATTTCCTCTGTATCACTTACGGAAACATTCTTCCCGCTCTTAGGTGCTGATTTCAATTTTAAGAGTGGGCTCACGCTAAGCAGTCAGTGGCGCAGGACGCGCGGTCTAAGCCTTGGATTATCTACAGCCCGACTCATACAAAGCCTCAATAACGAATGGTCATTAGCCCTAGGCTATCATATCAAGGATATTCGCCAGCTGTGGCAACCTGCAAAGACTAAGGGTACTAGCAATCACGGGCTACGCCTAAAAGCAGACTGGAGCTGGGGTACTACTTATAGCCGTATCTATATGCTTGGAAATGGGCTATCACAGCTTAACCTCGGCAACACGACTAAACGACT
>RBKG01000091.1 GCA_003640335.1 Porphyromonas sp. | reverse complement strand
GCTTATTCCGAAAGATGTGCGTGCTTTTTATTGAATATTAGATATCTTTGTAGAAAGGACGCAAACGAATTTATTATGAAACTAAAATATCTATTTGGTGCTGCGCTCATGGCAACGACCCTCTCTGTGGGGCAGGCTGAGCCGGGCAAACACCTAAGCCCTGAACTATTGCTCTCAATGGCTCGACTCGGTGATGCTGCCCTCTCGCCTAATGGTAAGACCGTAGTATATGCCCTCTCGCAGCCTAGCGTGAAGGATAATAACAGCCGTAGCGAACTGTACACCGTTAATATGGACGGTACAGCACGCACACAAATAACTGCAACCAAGAGCAACGAGTATGCGCCCCAATGGATTGAGGGCGGTGCACGCATTGCCTTTATGAGCAACGAGACGGGAAGCATGCAACTCTTCTCTATGCGTCCCGATGGCAGTGATAAGAAGCAAATAACAGATATTGAAGGCGGTATCGAGGGCTTCCGCTTCTCGCCCGATGGCAAGCAAATTGCCTTCGTTCATCAGATTAAGTACGGCAAGACGACGAAGGATTTATATCCCGACCTCGATAAGGCTACGGGGCGTGTCATCAATCAGTTGATGTACAAGCACTGGGACGAATGGGTGGAGACTATTCCGCATATTTTTGTTGCCTCTCTAGGTAATGAGCCTATTAAGGAGGGGAAAGATATTCTTGAGGGCGAGCCTTACGAAGCTCCGATGAAGCCTCATAGCGGTATCGAAGACTTCGCTTGGAGTCCCGACAGCAAGTCAATCGCCTATGCGAGCCGTAAGAAAGAGGGCTTAGCTTATACGCTCTCAACCAATAGCGATATTTATCTCTATGACCTCGCTTCGGGCAAGACGCGCAACCTTACTGAGGGTATGATGGGCTACGATACGCACCCTACATTCTCGCCTGATGGTCGCTACATCGCTTGGATAAGCATGGAGCACGATGGTTATGAGTCCGACTTAAAGCGTCTTTTCGTTCAAGAGCTTAAGACTGGTGCTAAGTCTTTTCTAACAGATGCCTTTGAGTATGATGTAGACGCCATGCAGTGGCGTGCCGATAATAAGGGTCTGTATTTCCTCTCTTGCGTTAAGGCTGAGAAGAATATCTTTGAAGTCGATGTGCGTACGCATAAGGTTAGACAGATTACATCAGGTCAGCACAACTATGTATCTCTACAAGTAGAAGCAGGGCAGATGCTTGCTGGTCGTCAGTCTATGCTCGTGCCTACTGACCTCTATCAAGTCAATATCAAGACTGGTGAGGCTAAGGCAATCACGCAGGAGAATGCAGCCTTACTCGCTAGCCTCGATGGTAGCCCTACCGTAGAGAAGCGATGGATTAAGACTACTGACGGCGGTAATATGCTGACATGGGTTGTTTATCCTCCTCACTTCGATAAAAGCAAGCAGTACCCTGCCTTGCTTTACTGTCAGGGTGGCCCACAGAGCACTATTAGTCAGTACTTCTCTTACCGCTGGAATGCGCGCCTTATGGCTGAGCAGGGTTATATCGTCATCATGCCTAACAGACATGGTGTGCCTAGCTTCGGTAAGAAGTGGAACGAACAGATTAGTGGCGACTACTCAGGTCAGAATATACAAGACTACCTCGTAGCCGTAGATACGCTCAAGAAAGAACCTTTTATCAACCCTAAGGCTATTGGTGCTGTGGGTGCTAGTTATGGTGGTTACTCTGTGTACTATCTTGCAGGTCATCACGAAGGTCGTTTCTCAGCCTTTGTCGCTCATGCTGGTATCTTCAATCTAGAGATGCAGTACATGACTACTGAAGAGATGTGGTTTGCCAACTGGGATATGGGTGGCGCACCATGGGATAAGGATAATAAGACGGCACAGCGTACCTTTGCGAACTCGCCTCATAAGGCTGTCGGTGCATGGGATACACCTATCCTCATTACCCACGGCGAAAAGGACTTCCGCATTATGGCAGAGCAGGGACAAGCAGCCTTCAATGCCGCTCAGATGCGTGGTATTCCTAGTCAGATGCTCATCTATCCAGACGAAAATCACTGGATTCTACGCCCTCAGAATTCGCTCCTTTGGCAGCGTACATTCTATGGCTGGTTAGATAAGTGGCTTAAGAAATAGAGCCCACCGCTTGAGAGCAAGAACATAGTTTACTTAATTTATTATAAAAGGAGATAGAAGAATGCAAACCGTTGTAAGTGGAATCCGTCCTACGGGTAACCTTCATCTAGGTAATTATTTTGGCGCCGTGCGTGCCTTCGTTGAGCTACAACATCAGTATGATTGTCGTTTTTTCATCGCTGACTGGCATTCGCTCACGACGCACCCTAAGCCCGAAGATATCGTGCGCAATGCACATACTATCCTTGCCGAATACTTGGCTTGTGGTATAGACCCCGAGCAGGCTACTATATATATACAGAGTGATGTGCCTGAGGTGCTAGAGCTGTATCTCTACCTCAATATGAACGCTTACCTCGGTGAGCTTGAGCGCACGACGAGTTTTAAGGACAAGGCACGTCAGCAACCTGAGAATGTAAATGCAGGCTTGCTTACTTATCCTACTCTTATGGCTGCCGACATCCTCATACACAAGGGGCAGAAAGTGCCTGTGGGTAAGGACCAAGAGCAGAATATGGAGATGGCACGTAAGTTCGCGCGCCGCTTCAACAACATCTATGGAGTGGACTACTTCACCGAGCCTGAGAGCTTCTCTTTGGCTGGTCGTGGTCTTAAGGTGCCTGGCCTTGATGGTAGCGGTAAGATGGGTAAGAGTGAAGGTAACTGTATCTATCTGATGGACGATGAGAAGACCATCAGTAAGAAGGTGATGAAGGCGGTAACAGATAGTGGTCCTACTGTGGAGAACCAAGAGAAGCCTGAGGTTATACAGAACTTATTTACCTTCCTTGAGCTAGTGTCTACGCCTGATGTTTATAAGCATTACGATGACTTATATAATAGCTGTCAGATACGTTACGGCGACCTTAAGAAGCAGCTTGCAGCCGACATTAACGCTTACTGTGCGCCTATCCGTGAGCGCATAGGTGAGTATAGTGCCAATAGCGACTTGCTTAAGCGCATCGCTAGAGAGGGTGCTGAGCGTGCTCGTGAGCATGCACAGAAGACGCTCCAAGAGGTGAGACATATTATTGGATTTAGATAAATAGATATTACTTAGAAAATATGGAAATACAAGGAAAGATTGTACAAATCCTACCATTGCAGAGCGGTGTAGGTAAGGCTAGTGGCAAGGAGTGGAAGAAGCAGGAGTTTGTGCTTGAGACTCTAGAGAGCCAGTTCCCTCGCAAGATATGCTTCAATCTATGGGGCGATTTGATTGACCGCACAGCCTTGCAGGTGGGTGAAGATGTAACGGTACAAGTAGACCTTGAGAGCCGTGAGTATAATGGTCGTTGGTACACAGACGTGAAGGGCTGGAGAGTAGACCGTGGTCTTGTAAGCATTCAGAATGTAGGAGCTGTGTCTGCTCCTGCACCTCAGACAGGATACAGCCAACCTGCGCCAGCACCTTTCGGTGGTGTAACGCCTCCTACAGTGTCGGCTGCTCCTCAGGAAGTGCCTGCTGGTGGCGATGATTTGCCATTCTAAGCGAGTGCCGTACAAAATACAAGGGTCTAGTGTGACCGAATAAAAAGACTGCACCCCAAAAGTTAAACGCAACTTTTGGGGTGTTTTTTTGATTGAACCGACTTATGAAAATTACACTTCTTGCCATAGGTAAGACCGATAATAAAGAACTGGATAAGCTCATTGGGCAGTACACAGCTCGCATTGGGCATTATCTGCCTTTCGAGCTGAAGATTATCCCCGATGTGAAACGCTCGGGCAAGACGACCGAAGAGAGTCAGAAGCTCGCTGAGGGTAAAGAGATTTTGAGCGAACTAGCACCTACGGACAAATTAATCCTTCTTGATGAGCGTGGTAAGAGCTTCTCTAGCCGTGAGTTTGCTTCCTTCTTGGAGGGGAAGATGTTGCAGAGTGAGCGTCGCTTGGTCTTCGTCATTGGAGGCCCTTATGGCTTCTCGCCTGAGGTTTATGCACGGGCGAATGAGCAACTATCCCTTAGTAAGATGACCTTCTCGCATCAGATGGTAAGGCTCTTCATCACCGAGCAAATTTATCGGGCGATGACTATCTTGCGTGGCGAACCCTATCACCACGACTAAGCAAGGCAAGCGTATCAACAAAATTATAAAGTATATTGATTGGAAAGATGTAGATGAGCCCTGTAAGGGCGATACCTTTTCATAGCCCAGGGCGCAAGCCCTGGGTTAGGCATTGATACACATTTATTGAGCCCCGTAGGGGCGGCACTTCCGAGACGTAAGACAAATGCTCGCGTTATAGTGCCGCTCCTAAAGGAGCTCATTTTATTTTTATCTGTAAATACCCAGGGTTTCATATCGGGCTTTGCCCTCATTCCACCCTGGGCTATGCAGGAGTATCGTGCCTAAAGGCACTCGTAATTAGCCTGAATTTTGATGCGCTTGCCCTGACGACTAAGCTGTGGGTTTGGGTGTTACGAAATCTATTATTACATTTGCCCCTATATAAATATAGCGTGCTACAGTATCTTGTAGCCTAATCATAAAACTTATATGGAGTTTAGAATTGAAAAAGACACGCTGGGCGAAGTGAAAGTGCCAGCAGACAAGCTCTGGGGAGCACAGACAGAGCGTTCTCGTAATAACTTTAAGATTGGTGCACCTGCATCAATGCCTCTAGACGTTATTCGTGGTTTTGCTTACCTTAAGAAAGGTGCTGCTTATGCCAACCACGAACTAGGCGTTCTTCCCGTAGAGAAGCGTGACCTTATCGCTCGTGTGTGTGACGAAATCCTAGAAGGTAAGCTCGATGACCAGTTCCCACTCGTTATTTGGCAGACTGGTTCGGGTACGCAGAGCAATATGAACGTTAATGAAGTTATTGCTAACCGTGCGCACCAGCTTGCTGGTAAGAAGATTGGCGAAGGCGAGAAGACTCTTCTCCCTAATGACGATGTAAACAAGAGCCAGTCTTCAAACGATACTTTCCCAACGGGTATGCACATTGCCTGCTACAAGAAGGTTGTAGAGGTTACGCTTCCTGGTCTTCGTCAGCTACACGCTACACTTGTGAAGAAGAGCGAAGAGATGAAGGACGTAGTGAAGATTGGTCGTACGCACCTTATGGACGCTACTCCGCTTACTCTTGGTCAGGAGTTCAGTGGCTACGCTGCTCAGCTTGAGCATGGCATTCGTGCTATTGAGCATACACTTCCTCACCTTAGCGAACTAGCTCTTGGCGGTACTGCCGTGGGTACAGGTCTTAATACACCTAAGGGTTACGACGTCGTTGTGGCTCGTCATATCGCTGAGTTCACAGGTCTTCCATTCGTAACTGCAGAGAATAAGTTTGAAGCTCTTGCTGCTCACGATGCTATTGTAGAGAGCCATGGTGCGCTTAAGCAGGTGGCTGTTGCTCTTAATAAGATTGCTAATGATATCCGTCTGCTTGCTAGCGGTCCTCGTAGTGGTATCGGTGAAATCATTATCCCAGCAAACGAACCAGGTTCATCTATTATGCCTGGTAAGGTAAACCCAACGCAGTGCGAAGCTATGACTATGGTTGCTGCTCAGGTAGCTGGTAATGATACTACAATCTCTGTAGCAGGTATGCAGGGACACTTCGAGCTCAATGTCTTCAAGCCAGTACTTGCAGCTAACTTCCTTCAGAGTGCTGAGCTTCTTGGTGATGCTGCTGTATCTTTCGATATTCACTGTGTAGCAGGTATCGAGCCTAACCACCCACGCATTAAGGAGCTACTCAATAACTCTCTTATGCTTGTAACTGCGCTTAATACGCATATCGGTTACTACAAGGCTGCCGAAATTGCTAATGCAGCTCACCGCAATGGTACTACCCTTAAGGAAGAAGCTCTTCGCCTAGGTTATGTTACCGAAGAAGAGTTTGACAAGTGGGTACGCCCAGAAGATATGGTACACCCTCTAGACTAAGAGAATAGTTTTTCCATAATCTTAAATAGATGCTTGCGCTGAAACTTCGGTTTTGGCGCAAGCTTTTTTGTTTGCAGTAAGTACGCGTACTTACTTTAGTGTTTACGTGTACTCATTTCAGTAAGTACACGTACTTACATTAGTGTTTACGCGTACTTACTTTCGTGAGTACGTTGTACTTATTTACGACACCTCCTTAATCAATTATTTCTTCGTTTTGATTGGTGGTGATAACGTAGATAAGCCCTGTAAGGGCGACACTCTTCATAGCCCAGGGCGCAAGCCCTGGGTAATAATAATCAATACATTTTTGAGCCCCGTAGGGGCGGCACTCCCGAGACGTAAGGCAAATGCTCGCGTTGTAGTGCCGCTCCTACGGAGCTCTTAATTT
>RBKG01000213.1 GCA_003640335.1 Porphyromonas sp. | reverse complement strand
AAAGGTATTCGCAAAATGATTCTCATCGAAGAAGCGTGGAAAGCCATTGCTTCGGCTAATATGGCGGACTACATCAAGTATCTCTACAAGACGGTGCGCAAGTATTTTGGCGAAGCCATTGTGGTGACGCAAGAAGTGGATGACATCATTCAATCTCCCATTGTGAAGGAGAGTATCATCAACAATAGCGACTGCAAGATTCTTCTTGACCAGCGTAAGTATATGACCAAGTTTGATGGCATCCAAGCGATGCTGGGCTTGTCGGAAAAGGAGAAGAGCCAAATTCTTTCCATCAATCAGAACAACGACCCTCATCGACTTTACAAAGAGGTGTGGATTGGACTGGGCGGTATGCAGAGTGCGGTCTATGCCACTGAGGTGAGTTTGGAGGAATACTTGACTTACACCACAGAAGAGACGGAGAAGGTGGAGGTGCTGCGCCTTGCCGAGCAACTCGGTGGCGACATTGAAGCTGCCATCCGTAGGCTTGCACGTGATAAGCGTGAATAGCTATCTATGAATAATATTAATACTCATCACATCAAAACAACAAACATATGAAAAAGTACATGTTTTCAGTCTTATTGCTTTCCATGCTTTTTTGTGGCAAGGCTCATGCTCAATGGGTGGTAACTGACCCTACTAACTTTGCTGGTAATATTGCCAACACCGTGAAAGAAATTGCTACGGCAGGTAAGACCGTAAAAAATACACTTTCAGGGTTTAAGGAGGTTGAGAAACTTTATAACGACACTAAGAAATACTATGATGCCCTTAGAAAGGTAAACAACCTCATAGGCGATGCTTACAAGGTTAAGGAGTGTATTTTGATGGTGGGCGATATTTCTGATATCTACGTGAATTCTTACAAACAGATGCTACGCGACCCTAATTTTCGTCCTTCGGAGCTTGCAGCCATCGCTTCGGGATATACCAAACTCTTGGAACAAAGTGGGGAGAGTTTGAAAGAACTCAAGTCTGTAGCCAAGAGTAGTGTTTTCTCAATGAATGACCACGAGCGTATGCAGATGATTGACCGCATCTACACGACCTTACGTGAGTATCGCTCGCTAGTATCTTATTATACACGTAAGAATATCTCTGTGAGCTATGTTCGCGCAAGGGAAAAGGGAGACCTTTCGGCAGTTCAAGCTCTGTATGGTAATACGGAAAACCGATATTGGTAGGTCTTTGAATTATGGATTTCGCTAGTTTACACGAACTGCTACGCTCTACCTATGATGAGATGATGCCACTCTGTGCTCAGATGACGGGTATTGCTAAGGGTATTGCAGGACTTGGAGCACTCTTTTACATTGCCCTACGAGTTTGGGCGTCGCTCGCTCGCGCAGAGCCTATTGATGTTTTTCCATTGCTTCGTCCCTTTGTCTTAGGCTTTTGTATCATGTTCTTTCCTACAGTTGTGCTAGGGACGGTTAATGCTGTTCTCTCTCCAGTTGTTCAAGGAACGGAGTCTATGGTTCATCAGCAGGAGCATACACTCTCCGAGCTCACTAAAAAGAGGGATAAACTTCAGGAGCAAGTTTACCTAAAGAATCCCGAAACGGCTTATTTGGTGTCTAATGAGAAGTTTGATGAGAAGATAGAGGAAATGGGTATCATCGGTCCTGAAGATGCGGTGACTATCGCTGGCATGTATGCGGAAAGGGCAGCATATCAAATGAAGCAATGGTTTATGAAACTCTTCCGGGATTTCATGGAACTGCTCTATAATGCAGCAGGTTTGATTATTGATACGCTACGTACCTTTATCCTTATAGTACTATCTATTCTAGGTCCGATAGTCTTTGGCATCTCAGTTTGGGATGGTTTATCGGGGTCTCTTAGTGCGTGGTTCTCACGCTATATATCAGTCTATTTATGGTTGCCAGTAAGTTCTATCCTTTCGGCTTTGCTCACAAAGATTCAGGTCTTGATGGTACAAAAAGACATTGCAGCACTCTCTAGCACTAGTTATGTTCCTGACTCAGGTACTTGGTACTACATCGTCTTTTTCCTCATTGGCATTGTTGGTTACTTCTGTGTTCCTACTGTCGCTGGCTGGATCATCGAAGCTGGAGGAGGCATAGGTTCTTATGGGCGTAATGTCAATAGTCTGGCTAAGGGTGGAGCATCTGTTGGCGGTAAGGCTATGGCTGCAGGTTTAGGCGCATCTACAGGTAACATTGGAGGGCGTATCAAGGGAATGCTTATTAAAGGCAAATAATAAGAACATACACACCTATGGAATTCAAATCTCTAAAAAATATTCAGACGGCATTTAGTCAAATTAGGCTTTATATTATTGTTTTTGCGGTGCTTTGCATGGGTATAACAATCTATGCTCTTTATGCTTCCTATCGCTTTGCACGAGAGCAACGAGAGAAGATTTATGTGCTAGACCAAGGTAAATCCTTGATGCTGGCCTTGAGTCAAGATGCTTCTCGCAATCGTCCTGTAGAAGCACGGGAACATGTGAGACGTTTTCACGAGCTCTTCTTTAGTATTGCTCCCGACAAAGATGCTATTGAGCAGAATATGGCACGAGCCTTTGCTCTTTGTGATAAATCGGCTTTTGACTATTACAAGGACTTGGCTGAAAAGGGCTATTTCAATAGTGCTATTTCAGGTAATGTCAATCAGCGAGTAGAAGTAGACTCTATCCAATGTGATTTTAATGTCTACCCCTATGTGGTGACGACTTATGCACGCATGTTTATTGTTCGACCAAGTAATGTGACGGAGCGTAATCTTATTACGACATGTACATTACAGAATACTCCTCGCTCAGACAATAACCCACAAGGTTTCTTGATGGAGCATTTTACGGTTAAAGACAATCAAGATCTTCATAACTACAAGCGATGAAACAGAAGGCATCTCCACAGGAACTGTTATCAAAATACGTTGTCCGTGGAAAAATATGGCTGAAAGGTATTTGTGAAGGGCTTAGTCCTAAGCAAAGAAAGATTCTTGTTTATGGTATAAGTGCCATCTATCTGTTATGCTCTCTCTTTATGATAGCTCAGTTTTTCGTGACGCCTAAGTCTAGTGACTTACCTATTCCGAAGAATGAGCATCTAGATAGTCCTATCAACAAATCGCACTCAATAGATTATCATCAATTAAACACAATCCCTCAATTATGGACAAGAAACAACAAGACCAACTAAAAAAAGGACTCGTCTTTGGAGGACTCGTCTTGCTCTTTGCGCTTTCGATGTGGTTTATTTTTGCTCCTTCGGGTCATGATAAAACCGCAGCTCAAGAAGGTCTCAATGATAGTATTCCTCAGGCTACTGTTGAGGAACTACCAGGAAATAAGCTAAAAGCTTATGAGCAGGGGAATAAATCGTTAGAGGAGCAACAAGCACAGGCAGATATGGAAGACCTCTCTGAAGTTTTTGCCCGTCAGCATGCTGATGAGGAAGCTCAGAGGGTTGAACGAGCGAATTCAAGAGATAAGATTGAAGTTTCTATGCAACGCTACGCCGAGAATAATCGCTTACTGAACTCCTTCTATACCCCTGACCCTAATGACCGAGAGCGCGAAGAGCTTCGTTCTCAGGTAGAGGCTCTTAAGACCGAGTTATCGAAGAAGAACGCAAATGAAGAAGATGAGGAGGAGGACCGGCAACTGGCTTTGATGGAGAAGAGCTATCAAATGGCAGCGAAGTATCTCCCTAAGTCTACTATGAACAATGCTTTTGCTCAAGCCCAGGAGCGTACCATTGTCCCTCCAGCCTCCACGGAGGAGCATCAAGAACAGACAAAGGTGCTTGAAGTATTTCCTGAACGCAAGCAGGTCGTTTCGTATCTGAGTCAGCCTATGAGTGATGAGGATTTTATCAAGACTTATGGGACCAAGGCACGCAATCTAGGTTTTCATTCTGTCCATAATAGCAAGGTCGGCTTGGAGCGCAATACGCTTCAGGTGCAAATAGACCGTACTGTGGTATTGAAAGAAGGCGATGATGTAGTTCTTCGATTGCTAGAAGATGCTCGTATTCAAGACTTACGTCTTCCACGACAAAGCCGCATCGTTGCTCAAGCCAAGGTTGAGGGTAATCGTATGCATCTAATCGTTAAGAGTATTGAGCAGTTGGGGCGCATTCTTCCTATCAAGCTCTCAGCCTATGATATGGATGGTCAAGAAGGTGTCTATATACCAGAATTAGAAAATATGTCTGCTCTCAAAGAAATGGGGGCAAATATAGGAGGGACGATGGGTACAAGCTTTACCTTTGCCTCTTCGGCTAAAGACCAGCTTATTTCAGAAGCTACGCGTGGCGTGATGCAGGGAGCGAGTCAGCTTCTACAAAAGAAGTTACGCACTATTAAGGTAACGATTAAGGGAGGTTATAAACTATACCTTATGCCTAGTAAATAAACACATATTAATCTCTATACAACAATGAAACATTTCTTATTCTCTGCGCTACTATTTGTAGCCAGCACTACCTCAGTCTTTGCTCAAAGCAAGGATACAATCGATAATCCACATACTCAGATTTTGTCATCGGGAGGGCTCTACCAAGGTATGAGTAGAAGTATCCCTCATGCTCGTGTAGTCCTTCCTTATGGCTTGGAGGTAACATTTGAAAAGACGGTTCATCTTATCTTCCCTGCGCCTATTCGCTATGTGGACTTGGGTTCGCAAAACATCATTGCAGGTAAAGCTGAGGATGCGGAAAACGTCTTGCGCATCAAGGCTGCCGTGCAAGATTTTGAAACGGAGACTAATCTATCTGTGATTTGCGAAGATGGCTCGTTCTATGCCTTTAATGTGAAGTATGCTACCGAACCTGAGAAGCTCAACATTGAGATGCAAGATTTCCTTGCTCCTATGGCAGGACGACTGCCTTCCAATCGCTCGGACATCTATTTTAAGGAGCTGGGCAGTGAGTCACCGATTTTGGTGAAACTCATTATGCAGAGTATCTACCAAAGTGATAAACGCAGGATTAAGCATATTGGAGCAGAACAATTTGGTATGAAGTTCTTACTTCGTGGCTTGTATGCGCACAATGGGCTATTCTACTTTTATACGCGCCTGGACAATGACACGAATATGCCTTTTGATGTAGACTTTGTAACCTTCAAGGTTGTAGATAAGAAAGTTGCTAAGCGCACCGCTATGCAGGAGCGTGTTTTGCAACCTCTAAGGAGTTTCCATCAAATGATGCAAGTTTGGCCTGATAGCCATGAGCGAGCGGTCTTTGCTCTTGAGCAGTTCTCTCTTTCGGAAGATAAGGAGCTACAGGTTACTCTTTACGAACGTGGTGGTGGTCGTACGCTTTCTTTCTCGCTTGACCAAGAAGACCTCTTGCTAGCACAAAAGATTGATAAGCTCAAACTTAAATGGTAGTGATTATGATACGTAAGATGTTATATCCATTGCTTTGTGCGGCATTAATGATAGTGAGTGCAGTTTCTACTAAAGCCCAGCGACTAGTTCCAAGGCAAAAGGGGGTGGAATTATCTGTTCATGTGCCATTGCTCAAAGAGCAGCCTCTTATTAGTCAAGATAATTTTGCTGCGTCTCTATCTTTTTCTCGTAATCTTAAACGAGGGAGATATACCTATCTCTCGGCTGTCTATAATCAGCAGTCTTTAGAGTATCGTAATTACCAAGTGCCACTGCATGATTATCTCTTGCAGATGGGTTATGCTCATCCCTTGCTGTCGGATAAGGGTAAGAATATCTTTCTCTATTTAGGACCATCTGCCTTAGTGGGTTATGAACAGCTTAATAGAGGTGATGCTCTTTTGCCTGATGGAGCGACATTACTTGACCGTTCAGGCTTAGTTTATGGAGCAGGTATTCAGACTTCTGTTGAGTATTTTCTTTTAGATAGGCTTATTCTTAGTAGCAAGGTACAGGCACACTACCTCTTTAATTCAGATGTTTATCGCTTAAGACCAATGCTTAGTTTAGGTCTTCGTTATCAACTTTAATTTATTTTCATAATGAAACGTAAGTTATTAAGTCTATTGGGGGTGATGGGGGCACTTTCCTTAATTGGGTTTTGTCTACCTTCTTGTACTCCTGAGCTGGCTGTGCGACAAGATTATTCGTTTAGTCTGTCTACTCTTCCCGTCCAAAAGGACATTGTAAAGGGGGCTGTAGCAGAAATCCGTTGTGCGCTTAGTGCGGAAGGAGATTTCAAAGACACGCGCTATACAATTCGCTATTTCCAACCCGATGGGAAGGGAGAACTGCGACTAGATGATGGAACTCTTTTAAGTCCTAATGACCGCTATCCCTTGATGAAGGAGGAGTTTCGCTTGTACTACACCTCTCAATCAGCAGACCGCCAAACAATAGATGTGTATATCGAGGATAACTTTGGAAAAGTACAACAACTGACCTTTGCCTTCAACAACAAGAAGGCAGAGGAGGAGAAAAAGAAAGATGGCTAAATGGATATTTGCACTCTGT
>RBKG01000307.1 GCA_003640335.1 Porphyromonas sp. | reverse complement strand
GGAAGAGTTCCTTCTTACGATGCAGTGTATTGTAAATAACTAAGTCTTGCATAATGCCGTTGTTTATATCTTAATGATGCAAAATTACAAAATAATTATCATCTGCACCACTGTTGTTCTAACTTTTTATAACCTACACGAATTACCAATCTTAATGGGTCTGACAGGCATAATCAAGCTAAAAGGGATAATAAAAGGATGTTATTAAACACCTTATTCATCAAAGCCTATTGGACGAAACTGATGCTGTTCTTCGCTATATACATAGCCTGCTTCACGCAAGTTGGCTTTGAGCTTATCTATATCTTCATTGAAATTGTAACAAAGTGACTCTAAAGAATCAAACTCTTCATCACGTAGTAGCATGTTAACACTGCTTACTAATATTGCTGGGTCTTTTGGTAAATACTCCATAATTACTATTTATTGAAAACTAAAGGGCTACTTCATGGACTCTCCTAAGAACTGGAGAGGCAAGAGGTCCTTTACACTATTGATAACATATATGCCTGCCGTACCATAAAGAAGGATACGAATAGGCTGTTTATAACGGTCTTCTATTTCTAAAATAACTTGTCGACAGGCTCCACAAGGCACTATCGGGTCTCGCATCAAACCATACTCATTGGCTGCAGCAATGGCAAGTGTGGTCACTGCTTGGTCTGGATAGACAGACTGAGCAGCAAAGATTGCTGAGCGCTCAGCACATAAGCCTGATGGAAAAGCAGCATTCTCCTGATTGGCTCCAATAACTTCTGTACCATTAGCAAGCAACAACGCTGCGCCAACACGGAAGCGGCTATAAGGAGAATAACTATTACCAGTTGCCTCCACAGCTCTCTGAATAAGGTGCTGATCAGCCTCCGAGAGTTCATCTTGTTGGCAAAAACCTATCTTGATGCTTATGTCTATTGTTTTCATTGTTGATATTTATTATTGATGGTGAGGGTTATTAGGCTAATTAGCCCTATTAGGCTTATATGCCCAATTAGCCTGATTAGCCTAATAAGCTTAATTAGCAATCAGCTCATAACAGCCGATATCTGGTTTACTATCACGCTGCTTACCATCATGATCAGTTGCAAAACGAGTATCGCCAAGGGCAAGTCCTGCATTAATAGCAGGATACTTCTCACCTTTTTCAGCCTTCTTTAGATGGAAATCGTACTTCTGTTTGTCGCCATCTACGAGTAAAAACTGCTTTGAACCACCATCTGGATAATCCTTATTATTCTCCCAAATGACATCTGTGAAGTTTGATAATAAAGCCGTTTCCTTAGGTTTTGGCGTACGAAGAATACAATTATAGAAGTGATAATTGGCTGTCACCCCCTCCTTGTTATTAGCCATAAGCACATCATCAGCATAGCCTGTCACAAGCGAGTTGACCATATGGAAGGTCTGAAGAGGATAGTCTTTATCACCAATATGATTACCAAAGCTCAACGCTGCACCACGATTACTATCGAAAGGATAGA
>RBKG01000101.1 GCA_003640335.1 Porphyromonas sp. | reverse complement strand
GTAATCATTTCGCTCAGAGGAACGCATTCATATCTATCATTAAGGTAAGAGCGTTGCCCCTCACGATAGAGCGGACTAAGCAGCGATAAACTGTCTTGGCGTTCGGGCGTATTGATGCCTCCAAGACTAAGCAGAGTATGCAGATTACTACGGCTCGTAGCAGCCTTACGCTCATTAGCTCGTGCAGTACGTGCAATAGCCTGATAACGCTCCCTATATGCTGGACTCAACCACAAAATGGCAGGTACATGCAGTTGGTAATAGGATAGCGTAGGCGAAGAGTGCAGAATGCGCTCACGTGCATCATCATAAATATCCTCTCCGTGGTCCGAAGTGTAATACATCGCAGTAGAAGCCTCTGTGTAGGACTCCAAACGCTTAATCACCGCATCTAAGAAGTAATCATTATAACGAATAGCATTGTCATAAGCATTCACAAGCTTTTCCTTTTCCTTGGGTCTAGCTCCTCTGGGGGCATCATCTTTGAAGAAACTAAACTCACTCGGATACCTATCGGGATAACTCCAATGCTCGCCATAGCCGTGCATAATCACAAATAGTTTGCGGTATCCCTTCTTCAAGACTTCGTCCAAGAATGGGAGCATATCGCCATCATAAATAGGGCGTGTATCCATCAGACTACGCTTACTGCGTATAATATCCCTTATGCGATAATGCTCGTCAGCTTCGTAAGCGAAGTGGTCCAAGAAACTTCTGTTCTCAGGCTGGTTGCTGATAAAAGCTGTATGGAAGCCAGCCTCTTTGAAAGCAGTAAGGATACCTCGTACATGTGGAAGGCGGTCGGTATGCTCGGCATCGGCAGGAGATAGGATAATCGGAACGCTCTTACTCGTCGTATTGCTCTCAGTCAGTACATCACGGAAAAGATAAATCGACGAACTATCACGAGCCGACAGCAAAGGATTAGTTGGACGAGGATAGCCATAAAGCTGATAGCTATACGCACGGCTCGTCTCCCCTAATACAAAGACATAAATCTCTGGCTCATCTGCGCTATGCGCACTACTAGCGTGATAGCTATGCTCTGCACTCGTTTCGTCTAGATGGGCAAGCTGACTGAGCTTACTCCCTGTGATGTAGATATTATAGAAGACATTTAGGGGATAAACATCTCCTCTCAGAGTATGCTGGGCTTGTATCCTATTAGCCCATGCCGCCAAAGGAAGCGAAAGAAGAATTATCCCTAAGCCCGCTCCACCAGCATAACGGCGAAAGCTAGAAGACAAAAGCAAACGACTGCGCCACGAACAAATAGCCGAATAAACAGCCACAATGAGCATCACAAGGACGAGCGCAATAGGCAGAATTAGTCCGCCTAGGAGTTCGCCCGCCTCATCACCACTAGCACTGAAAAGGCTCAGGAGCAAGTCCACTGAAATGACTGCCCCCTCAAAAATGGTTAAAAGGACTAGTTGTACAGCTCCTATTAAGAGCATAATCCCGAAGGGGAATAGTAAAGTCTTACCCGGCTTTCGTCCCAATGCCAAGATAAGCATCCACACGCCGAGGGGTAAGGATATATTCAAGATGCGCCCCACAAGGCTCACATCCATTGAATAGCTAAGAAATAAATTGGGAAGAATAAGCGTGAGTATGCCTATCCAATAGTACGTTATTTGAGAACGTGAGCTAGCCCAGTGGGCTAGCTCCTTAAGTTTCGTCATCTAATCTTTTTTATTTTGTCATCACTATGCGCAAGACGCCCCCAGCTCGGAGTTCCTTGTGACGTATTTGGAAGTTATTAACCTTACGTCCATTGATATGCACACTCGCTACACGCTTATGCTCTGGACTATTGTTAAGCACTTCAACCTTGAAGACTCCACCTCGTACAGCCACCTCGGCATGGTCAATCATAGGGCGACCGATATGATACACATCACTACCCGGACAAACAGGATAGAAGCCGAGCGCACTCATAATGTACCAAGCAGACATCTGCCCACAGTCTTCATTGCCGATAATACCCTCTGGTGTAGGGAGGTAAAACTCACGCATAACCTTATCAAGGATAGCTTGACCCTTCTCAGGGTGTGCCGTGTAGTTATAGAGGTAAGCGATATGGTGGCTAGGTTCATTGCCATGTGCATACTGACCAATAAGCCCTGTAATATCACCGCTCTGCTCGGCGCCATCAATGCGTGAAGAGGTCGTAAAGAGCGTATCAAGATTGCGCTCAAGCACCTTCGCTCCACCCATAACTTTTAGGAAGTTAGCCATATCATGAGGAGCATAGAAACTCCATTGATAAGCATTACCCTCCGTGTAATCACTCTTCTCGTGAGCCGAGAAACGAGGATTGAAGGGATTGCGGAACTTGCCATTCGCCATAATAGGGCGCATCAGATTGGTTTCCTTATCCCAATACTTCTGATAGTATTTGCTCTTAAGGTCGTAAGCCGAACGCAGGCTATCAAGCCCTGCAGCCTCAGCGATACGAGCGATACACCAGTCATCATAAGCCATCTCCACAGCCCAAGAGACACTTTCAGGAACGCTATCAGCAGGGATAAAACCTAGAGTCTCCTTATAGTAAGGATGCCTTGTGATGAGGTCAAGCTCTCGCGTGCCAGCAAATTTTTTCGCCATATCATCTCTGTACACGCTCGAACGCTCACCAGCCTTAGCCCATAGTTTCAGATTATCGCCCTTAACTAAGCCTTTAGCAATCAAGTCAGCCAAGATACTAACAGAGTGATAGGCTGGCATACAGCCTGTATAACTCTCGGCAAGTGGCCAGCGAGGCAATATACCGCCCTCCTCATAACCCTTAACAAGACTGCGACCATAGTTCAAGGCCTTATCGGGGTCTATAATCGTGAGTAATGGGTGTAGGGTGCGATAGGTGTCCCAAATAGAGAATACTGTATAATGCCCATCTTTAGGATTAGTATTCTTATGCACCTGCTTATCTAAGCCACGATAAGCGCCATCGACATCTTGATAATTATATGGTGCTATATTAGCGTGATAAAGAGCTGTATAGAAATTAGTCAAGACTTCTGGCTCACGGCTCGATATGCGAATACGACCAAGAAGATTAGCCCACTCTTGGCGACTCTCTTGATGTAAGCGGTCAAAATCCCAATGAGGCACTTCAGCCACAAGATTGCGCTCAGCACCCTCTGGGCTTACATGCGAAAGACCGATTTTAACGTAAACCTCATCATTACCCTCGGGTAAATACAGATGCAATTTCTCATCATACTTACCGCTCGTATCCTTATAGCTGAGCTTGTACTTATTGCCAGCCTTGAGCCCACTTACGACGTCGGTCTTCTTTCCATTCTCATAAATGGCAATGCTATCCAAAGGCTTCGACAAATGAATGGTATAGCTCATCTGATGATGCTCTGCCCAGCCCTTAGTGTAGTAAGTGCCTCTGATTGTCTGCATATCCACAAGCTGTACATCATTACCCACAACCTTATGCCCCCAGTTGGGTTGAAGCACATGCGCTAGGTCTAGGAGTAGACGACGGCTCTTAGCTTGCTTATACTTGAGGCGCATAAGTCCTACACGAGGAGAAGATGTAAGCTCTACATCTATGCCGAAGTTTTTGAGCTTCACAGCATAATAACCGGGCGAAGCCGTCTCACTCTGTTTGTCAAAACGGGCTATCGGCTTAAGGCTATCTTGTCCCGAATAAGGCAATAGAGCCACATCGCCAAGGTCGCCAATACCAGTACCACTAAGGTGCGTCAAGCTAAACGCATAGATAAGGCTATCGCTGGCGTGATAACCGCTACTTGCTTCCCAGCCCAAGAGGTGTGTATCGGGCGAGAACTGCACCATCGCATTCGGGCGAGTAGCACCAGGAAAGGTATGACCATGCACAGCCGTACCTATAAATGGATTGACATACTTGAGTAAGTCTGTACCATCAGCCTTTTTCTGTGCTGATAGATTTAGCCCAAGCGCAAGGATAAAACCGAATATATATGGAAATTTCATTCTTTATTTGTTTGCGTTATTATGCACAAAGATAGCAAATTGGAGTAAATAGAGCCGCCCAACAATCTCCCGATTGCACGGCAGAAGAGCTATATCCCAATCTTAATCAAAGAGCTCTGCGATAATCCCATCGCTAGTAAAAACACCTTGAGGGCTTAATTTCAGCGTATGAGCGTCTAAGCACAGCTGTCCACGGCGAATAAAAGGCTCAGACAAAGCGACAAGACGCTCCCGAGCAGAAGCACCAAACAGCTCGGCATAGTCAACTAAATCAATGCCCCACTGCGTCCTTAGGCGCGTCATAATATACTCATGCCGCTTCTCCTCCTCGGTCAGACATTCACGCTCATAAATACGCTTGCCTTGCTCCCAACCCTCAATATATTGGCGGATAGAAGCAACATTATAACTTCGGCTTACACCATCGTAGCTGTGTGCTGCTGGTCCAGCACCGATATAATGAACGCCTTGCCAATAGCCCGTATTGAGGCGAGCATATTTATTGGGTTTAGCGAAGTTGGATATCTCGTAGTGCTCATAACCTACACCCTTGAGGTTGTCAATGAGCATCTCAAAGAACTGCAAACTAAGCTCTTCACTAAGTTCCTCTACACGTCCGAGGTCTCTAAGCCTCGTGAGTGGTGTCCCCTCCTCATAAATCAGATGATAAGCCGAGATGTGTGGGACATTAAGTGCAATAATACGCTCAAGATTATCCTGCCAAGTCGCTACTGTCTGCCTTGGCAAGCCATAAATCAGGTCTAAGCTGATGTTATCAATCCCGACAGCTCTCAAACGCTCGACAGCTTGATAGACCTGTTCTCTATTATGACGTCTATTCAGGAATATCAAATCATCTTCTTGGAAGCTCTGAACGCCCATACTCACACGATTGATGGGTAAAGCTCTAAGCCCTTCGGCATAATCCGCTGTAATGTCATCGGGATTAGCTTCTAAAGTTATCTCTGCCGCCGCATCTATTGCGTAGCATTGCTCAATAACAGAGCATATACCACCAAGCTCTTCTATGCTCAACAGCGAAGGTGTTCCCCCTCCGAAATAGATATTCGTGAGGGAGCTTCCTTGTGGCAATTCGCTTGCACGCTCACGCAGTTCGCTATGTAATGCCTCTAAATAACGAACACGCAGACCGAGATTGGTCTGCGTGTAGAAGTCGCAATAAGCACATCGCTGTGCGCAGAACGGCACATGTATATACAAATTCATGTACCGTCTTAATTAGTTTTAGACGGTAGTACAGAGCCTAATGCCTGCGTAAAACGGAACTCAGCACTCACTTCTGAAGGCGTAGAGACACCGAAGCTATTAACGGCCTCTACTCCGAAAATCAGCTTATCCCCAGCATTAAAGTTGGCGAGTAGCATCGAGCAAACAGTTTGTTCAAGACCTTCTTTAACGATGTAGCTCTCCTCTGTACCATTGGCATGCACAGCAGTACACCACACACGATAAGTTATCCCTGTAACCTTCTGCTCTGGCATCATCCAGCTAAGGGTAATATGCTTACCTGTAAGCTTAAGGGACAAACCACGAGGCACAGCGGGCTTAGTAGCCTTACCTCTCGCAAGCTCTGGATAAAGAGCCTTATACTTAAATTGCTCTTGTATGAGCGTACGCAGATAAGGACGACGAGGACCAATATTACCCTCACGGAACATACTTACGCCCCCAGCCTTATACTTACGAGCTAGCTCTATCTGCTCCTTGATAACAGTAATAGGCCAACCACTCTCTGTAGGCTCTGTGCGGTAAGGAGCAAGACCCGCAACAACGGGTACATAACGCCCAACACGCTCCTGCCAGTCAATGAGGAAAGGTTCGTACAGATAATCTTTGTAGTACATCATAGGAGCAAGGAAATCAACAAGCCCATGCTTAGCCCATTCCTCGGCATCCTGATAAACATCATCATAAGCTGTCCACCCATGAGCCTTACCTAGCGTAGGGAGCTTGCGTAGTTTACCCAAAGGAGCTACACTAACTTGTACATCAGGACGCACATTCATAAGACTGTCTTGTACCTCTTGTAGCTGTAGGGTTAAGTTCTCTCTACGCCAAGCAGCTTTATCCTCTCCTTCACCATAGAGCTTATAGCTACGAGAGTCATTATAACGTCCAGCCTCTTCAGGATAACGGAAATAATCAAAGTGAATACCATCAACTTGATACCTACGAGCGATATCACTCACAAGCTTCGCAATGTGTGTACGCACCTCTGGAAGACCTGGGTCAAGATGATAAGAACCCATGTGCGGAATAGCCCACTCAGGGTGCTTCTCTATAATCGGATGTTTAGGTGTTCCTTTTGATACCAAGGGATAAGTTACTACCCAAGCATGTATCTTAAGGCCACGCTTATGGCACGCTTCTACAGCGAAAGCTAGCGGGTCATAGGCAGGGCGAGAAGCATCGCTTGTAAATACCTTATTGAATGGTTCATCACTATAATAGTTCACTGAGCCTGATTGGCGTGCTTGGAAGAATACCGTATTGTAGCCATCTTC
>RBKG01000268.1 GCA_003640335.1 Porphyromonas sp. | reverse complement strand
GGGCGAGACAAAGTACTGCCACACTTCTTCGCTAGCATTGAGGTTGCGCAGGTCTGGTTTCCCTAATATGCTGGTAACCTCTGCCTTGCTCATGCCTAGGCTAAGGTCGTTGATGCCTCGTTGGAGACCGCAGGCGGTGAGGCTTATTATCCCCACTAGGCTCAAAGTAAATAATAACTTCTTCATAGACAAATAGCTATTTCTTAAATAACGCTCCGAAGCCTTAAAATGATATCGTACTATACAAAGATAAGGGCATTTGCCTATAAAAAGGCAAATACCCTTATCCGAGAAGTTCTGCAAACGATAAGTCTACTTATCATTTGCGAGGGGCTACTCTTCTTACTTGACTAGTGTAGGCTTCTGAAGAGGGAGGAAATCGTTTGTAGAATTGTTAGTATCAATTAGTTTGCCTCCAAAGCTACGACGAATAACAGAGTATGCTTCTGTATTCTTGTCCGTTTGCTTATTGAAGCAATAGGTGAAGCCTTGGTCAAGCTTAGGACTAACGATATTCCATTCAAATTCATCTTTTAAGCCCGTATTGACAGCATCAACAATCCATTCATTAGGTACTTTATAGCCTTCATGCTGCATATCCTTAGATGTATCCTTAAAGACAAACTTATACTTGGAAACGTAGTGTTTCTCTTTGAGGAATGTTTGTTCGTCCATTTTTATACGTGCAAGTGCATAAGATTTACCGCCTTTGACATGTAAGATTGTAAACGTTAGAGATTCCTTGAACCAAGAATTTAAGTTCTTGACATCTCCATTGTCTTCATCTTGAAACTTTGGATTGCTGCTTTTATCAAAGATTTCAAAGTCAGCATGACTTAAATCAGGAAGTCTCTTGTCAATAGCACTATGGTCTTTGGCATTAAGCGCAATCGTTAGACTCTTACCAGCCTCTACGGGTACAGTCTTACCTTCTCCCGGAATCGTGTATATGGCACCTGCAAAGAAGTCAGTATCTTGGTATGGCTCGTACAGATTACGCTTCATCTGTGTAAGGTCTTTACTGATTAAGAAAGCCAAGCCATCAGCATAAAGCGTTTCATTGCTATTGTTGGTAATGCGGATATACTGCGCTCTGTTGTATAAGCTTGTTCCTCCTTGAGGTAATGCCATATAATATATCTCAGAGATGACAAAGTCTGAGCTTGCATTATAAATCTCGGGTACAAGAGCTATGGTTTGCTCCGTAGTAGACCTTACGACCTTCACATTCTTTTGCTCAAGATGTATAGGGTAGGTAAGATTTGTTGCTCCTTCTTTATACTGCACCTTACCGCTGAGGACAATGTTATAATTCCCTTCTAGTAGTTCGTGCTGTGAATAGAAGCTATTGCCTTCTTGCTTGAAGTCGCTTACTGTTTCAGACTTTCCTGTTTGCACATTCGTAACAACGGCTTTTAGCTCTGAGAACTGAGCATCAGTCCATGTCTGTGGTGTCTGTATGCTTAGGCGCACTTTTGTGTTTAC
>RBKG01000069.1 GCA_003640335.1 Porphyromonas sp. | reverse complement strand
CGACAGCCTCTCCTTATTTTAGTTCTGAAGAACCTTACAGATTAAGAAAGCTTTTCCTTAAGAGCTGCAAGAGCTTCTAGACCACCAAGAGTAGCGCGTTCGCTGTTAGCGTTGTTTGCTGCTACTGCATTGTCAGCCTGTGCTTCAGTCTGGCGAGAGTTACGACGACGCTCGCGTGGTTCAGACTTTGGAGCTTCTTCGAATGTACGGCTGTGAGAAACGATGATACGACGGCTATCCTTGTTGTACTCGATAACCTTGAACTCAAGAGTTTCACCCTTCTGAGCCTGTGAACCATCTTGCTTAGTTAGGTGACGAGGAGTAGCGAAACCTTCTACTTCGTGTGGAAGAGAGATTACAGCACCCTTATCAACGAACTCAACAACAGTACCTTGGTGAACAGAACCTACCTTGAATACGCCATCAAGAGCGTCCCATGGGTTTTCTTCTGTCTGCTTGTGACCAAGAGATAGACGACGATTTTCCTTATCGATTTCAAGAACTTGAATTTCAAGCGGAGCACCAACCTGAGTAAATTCGCTTGGGTGCTTAATCTTCTTAGTCCAAGAAAGGTCGCTAATGTGTACTAGACCATCTACACCTTCTTCGATTTCTACGAATACACCGAAGTTAGTGAAGTTGCGAACCTTAGCCATGTGGCGTGAACCGATTGGGAAACGCTCTTCGATACCAGCCCATGGATCTTCCTTAAGCTGCTTAAGACCAAGGCTCATCTTGCGGTCTTCACGATCAAGAGATAGGATTACAGTTTCGATTTCGTCACCAACGTGTAGGAAATCTTGTGCTGTGCGTAGGTGCTGTGTCCAGCTCATTTCTGAAACGTGTACAAGACCTTCTACGCCTGGAGCTACTTCTACGAATGCACCGTAATCAGCCATAACCACTACCTTACCCTTAATCTTATCACCTACCTTGAGGTTTGGATCTAGAGCATCCCATGGGTGAGCTTGAAGCTGCTTAAGACCTAGAGCGATGCGCTTCTTGTTTTCGTCGAATTCGAGGATAACAACCTTGATTGTTTCGTCAAGAGTAACCACTTCGCTTGGGTGAGATACACGACCCCAAGAAAGGTCAGTGATGTGGATAAGACCATCTACACCGCCAAGGTCGATGAATACACCGTAAGAAGTGATGTTCTTAACAACACCTTCAAGGATTTGACCCTTTTCAAGCTTACCGATGATTTCAGCCTTTTGAGCTTCAAGTTCAGCTTCGATAAGAACCTTGTGAGATACGACAACATTCTTGAATTCGTTGTTAATCTTAACAATCTTGAATTCCATTGTCTTATCAACGTAAGCATCGTAATCGCGGATAGGACGTACATCAATCTGGCTACCTGGAAGGAAGGCTTCGATACCGAATACATCAACGATCATACCGCCCTTAGTGCGGCTCTTAACGTATCCCTTAACGATTTCGTCCTTTTCAAGAGCTTCAGTGATAAGATCCCAAGAGCGAGCAGCACGAGCCTTACGGTGGCTAAGTACTAGCTGACCCTTCTTATCTTCTTGGCTTTCTACGAATACTTCTACTTCGTCTCCAACCTTGAGGTCAGGATTGTAACGGAACTCAGATGCAGAAATTGTACCTTCGCTCTTGAAGCCGATGTTTACAACTACTTCACGCTTAGAGATAGCGCTTACCTTACCTACTGTTACTTCACCTTCCTTTACATTGGTTAGTGTTGCGTCATAAGCAGCTTCCTGCTCAGAACGTGTTACGGCACAAGAGCTAGTGCCTTGTTCAAACTCTTCCCAGTTGAAATCCTCTACAGGCTGGATGTTTAGTTTGCTCATTAATTGTTTTTATAATAATGCTATACTTAATAATCAGTCTAAATAAGCAGGATAGCACACACCGCCTTATTTAGATGTCTGCAAAGGTACTAATAATTACCATATTAGCACCAAGCCCACCAATCTTTTTTCAGTTGTTTATTCCAGCCTCAGAAACAGAGATAAATACCTAAGATTAGGTATTGCTTCAGATACAGATATACTCTACCTTTGCACTCTATCAGAATACATCTATAGAAATATGAACAGAAGAGAACATCAACAAAGGCGTTCCATATATAAAAGAACAAGGCTACCTCACACAGGTAGCCTTGTTCTTTTATTGAATATTTGTAAGCGTCATTCATTATTCCTTATTATTTGCTTCGTATTTATGGGTTTACCCAAGCACATTATGGCTCAAGTAGCCCATATATCTGGCTATGTGTACGAAGCCCAAACAGGCAAGCCTCTACCCGCTGCAACAGTTTACATCGCAGGAACTAACACAGGAGCAAGTACTGATTCTACAGGATATTACTCCCTCACGAGTCATCAATCCAATATTACTCTCGTTGCTCAATTTATGGGGTTTCAGCAAGAAAAGCAGCAATTACACTGTCCTTTAAATAGTGAAACCAAAGCTAACTTCCTGCTTAAAGATAGAGTTCGGGCTCTTGACGGCATAATGGTTACAGCCAAAAGTAAGGCACGAGCATTACGAGAGAGTGCCATGCCTATTTCAGTACTAACAAGCAAGCAGATACAAGGGACAGCCTCTTCTATCAATGATGTTCTTGCCCGAACAGTCGGCGTTACAGTACGAAACACGGGAGGTATTGGTAGTGCATCACGCATATCCGTGCGTGGATTAGAGGGAAAACGCATGGGTTTGTTTGTCGATGAAGCTCCGATTGGACAGATGAATAACTTTGTTAGTCTCAATGATATTCCTACAAGCATGATTGAACGGATAGAGATTTATAAAGGATTAGTCCCTTATAAATTTGGAGGTTCTGCTCTTGGAGGAGCTGTGAATGTCGTTATAAAAGAATATCCTCCCTTTTATTTAGATGCCTCCTACGAGGTAGGCTCATTTAATACCCACCAACTTAGCTCTGTTATCAAGAGAACCCTAAAAGATAGTGGAATCCAATTCGGTCTTGGCGGAGCTTACACCTATTCCGACAATAATTACCCCATGCGACTCATAAATATTGATGATCGTTGGGTCAAACGAAATCACGACAAATTTCGTAAAACTATTATTGGAGGTTCTGTAAAGGCAACCAAATGGTGGTTTGATGAACTTAAACTCGAACTGGTTTACAGTAATACGAACCAACAAGTACAAGGTATTGACAGAGATATACGTGAAGCTTATAACTTCTCTGAGTCTTTCCTAAGTGGGCTCATTATCAAGAAGAAAGATTTCTTTCTTGACGGATTAGATTTAGACTGGGAATCTGCCATCAATTGGGGACGCTATGGTCTTGTAGACAAGGCGACAGTACACTATGACTGGGATGGTAATAAATCCTCAAGCGAGTCTCCTTTTGGTGGCGAACTAGGCAAACTTCCTTCTGATGCCAACAATCACTCTATCGATGCACTCCTAAAGTGTAATCTTGCTTATACTTTAAACAATCAGCATAGTCTAAACCTCAATATCTATGCAGGGCATACCCTTCAGAAGCCACATGATCCTCTTATGGACAAAACTTTGGGGTACTCTGTCAATTTCCCTAGTTATTTGAGTAGCATAACTCTTGGTCTTTCTCATGATCTTAGTCTCTTTCAAGGGAAACTTCAGAATGCCTTTACCTTAAAAGGTTTTTTCTTCCGTTCACATGCTCAAGCTCTAGAAACATTCTCAATCAAAGCTCCAATACCATACGATGTGTATAAAAACTTTTGGGGCTTCAATGATGGACTAAAATATCAGATTAATCCTCAATGGCTCGTCAAAGGGTCATTTAACTCTGAGGTTCGTATTCCGACAAGTGAGGAACTTATTGGAAATGGTTACTCCATACTCCCCTCTCCTGCACTTAGACCAGAACGGACCACAGGATTCAATCTCGGCATATTATCACATCGAGACAATAGATATGGGCTATTTGAAGGAGAGGTTAATATTTTCTATAACATCCTACACGATATGGTACGTTTTACCCCCGACATTATCCCGACAATGGCGCGTTATCGTAACTTCGGAGATGTCAAAACGATGGGGGTTGAGTTCGATATCAAATGTGATATTTCCAAGCATTGGTACCTATATACTAATGCAACCTATCAAGACCTCCGAGATATAAGAGATACTTATCCTGGCACCGAAGTAAAGAATCCAACACTGGGTAAACGCATACCTAATGTGCCATACTTATTAGGAAACATCGGCTTGGAATACCATCACAATAATTTATTTGGGGGTTCAGGACAGAATACACGCTTCCTTTATGACGCATCTTACATTCACCAATATTACTATGATTTTGAGGTAAGTAGCTATCAAGATCGCAAGATACCTAGTACTCTTACTATGGATATGGGGATTGAGCATAGCTGGGGTAATGGTCGATGGACTCTTACGGCTAAAGTCAAAAACATGCTCGATAAAGAGATTTTCTCTGAGTTTAACCGACCTCTACCTGGACGCAATATAGCAATCAAACTACGCTACCTATTTAAATAGAATCTAATTATTATATCATATTCACTTTAATAAATATTCAACCATGAAGTTAAATCACATGATGTGCTGGGGATTACTCCTTGCAAGCAGTTTTACATTTGTCAGCTGTGACAAGAATGCTGATAACACACAATCACCCAAACAAACTCAAGTCGAGAACTCTTTTAAAGGGTTACTCTTCTCTAGTGCGATTACGAACTCTGAAGGAAACTCAGGGCAAGTATATCTACAAAGTATCCCTGCACTGGGAGTAAAAACGCATTACGATAATACGCAAGGCATTCCTGCAGGATTTGGGGGCACTAGTATAGCCTTAGAGAATGGACATATTTATGTCTTCCCTGACTATATGGGTAATAGTAAATCCGAAATTACACGCTATAGCGTAGATAGTAATGGTCATTTCCATGTCGAAGGGAAGCTCCCAATACCAGCAAGTGCTGCGGCATGCAACATCGTTGAACTCAATGATGAAAAGGCCTACCTAAGCATGCAAGCGCTAAATAAAATCTACGTCTTTAATCCCAAGACAATGACCAAAATAAAAGAAATCAACTTTGATGCGTATAATGGTGCTGAGACAAAAGCATCACCTGCTGCGATGGTTATTCGAGATGGTATGCTCTTCGCTGGATTATCCCAATTTGATAGTCAATGGATGCCTAGGTCTAAGCAAATCAATATAGCTGTAATAGACACACAAACAGACCAAGTAAAAAAAGTAGCCACAAATACTACAATTGGGTTTAGCTCTACGACTCGTCCCATTGACAGATACTCTATCTTCAAGGATGAACAGGGAGATATTTATTTCTATTGTGTCGGAGCTTGGGGATTCAATCCTGAATTCCCTGGAGGCATTGCACGTATCAAACACGGAAGTGAAGATATAGACCCCACTTATAGTATTGACCTTGCTAAAACGCCTGTTATCGATGGAGATAATCATCACATCACTTGTATCCACTCTATGTATTATGCTGGTAATGGCATTGCTTACGGATATGGAACAGATACAGCTCTTGACCCAGAATGGATGAATCGTCCTTATACTGCAATTATAAATATCCCTCTAGAGATTAATCTCAAGGATAAAACATTCAAAAGAATCAAAGAACTACCAGCCTCTGGACCTCAGACATTCTACATTACTCAGCATCAAGGCAAGATCCTCTTTGCATCATCAAATACGAAAGCAAATGGAATCTATAGTTATGACCCCAAAAGCAAAAAAGTAGAAGGTCCTCTATTTACGACAGATGGTACACCTAACTTCATTTATAGCTACAGTAAATAAGGTCTTAAATAGCCCATTGCACTAAACAGGAAGGTGCAATAATCCCAAAACACAAAAAGGGGAGCTAAGTCACATTAACTTAGCTCCCCTCTCTTATATATTCTAACTACTTATTCTTAAAAAATATCTGTTCCCACCCAGCCTGATTGAAACGGATATACGTATCAACCAAACTCCTAATATCGTCCTCATTAAGTTCTGGATTCATACTAATAACCTGTAATAGATTGGACCAACTCAAGCAATCCAACCGAATAAAGATAGGATGTAATCTAAGATTTAGGGACGGAAACTCTGCTTGTATTCTACTCAGATAAGTCTGTCCGCTCTCGTAAAACCGTTCTAGCAGTTGTTCAAAATAAGACTCAACTGATGTTCCTTTACTTTCACTAAATAGAAGTTTTAATTCTTCTCGATAAGGCTGAATAATCCCCAAAAGGATCATCGAAATATCCTCCACAGCTGAAGGTGAGTTAAATATTTCATCAGGGTTTACGCTTCTTCTACTATTCGCCTCAAAGCAACGTTCTAGAGCATGTATCGCAGGTTGAAGAACAGCTGAAAACAATTCATCTTTACTCCGATAATATCGGTATATATTACCAACGGACATATTTAACTCATCAGCTATAGCATTCATTGAGCACCCCTTATATCCATGTCTAATAAACTCAGTACGAGCAATACTTATTATTTGTTGCCGAACATTATCCTTAAGCCTCTGCATAAGATTCTATTTTG
>RBKG01000123.1 GCA_003640335.1 Porphyromonas sp. | reverse complement strand
CTTGTTCGATATCTTCTTAAGAGGTATGACTTTATTTGCTACCTTTGTTCCTATAAATAAGAAGAATAGATAGTATGAAGAGTTTTTTTAAGACCTTTTTAGCTGCACTGCTAGCCTTAGTCGCTGGCTCAGGCTGCATCATGATTTTTTTCTTTGTCGGTGTAGCAGGCCTTATCGGGAGTCTATCAAGTCTAGGAGATAGCAATGCTGTACCTGTTAATATAGAGCAACATACGGTGCTTAAGATAGATGTAGCCCAACTTCATGATGTCGTTTCGGTAAATCCATTTGATTCCTTTTCTTCATCTACAGCGACGCAACCTGTTTCGCTCTCTCAAGCCATTCGTGCTATTGCCGATGCTAAGAATAATCCTAATATAGAAGCCCTTTATCTCAATGTAGAAGGTGTGGAAGCTGGTATGGCTTCTGTAGATGAATTGCGTTTAGCTCTTCAAGACTTTAAGGCTAGTCATAAGCCTATTATCGCTTATGGTGATAGCTACTCACAAAAAGCCTATTATCTAGCATCAGTAGCCAATCAAATATATCTTAATCCTTTAGGTAGCATTGAGCTTATCGGTATTGCATCAGGAGAAATGATGTACAAAGATGCGCTTGATAAGGTTGGTATTAAGATGGAAGTCTTCAAAGTGGGGACCTTTAAGAGTGCCGTAGAGCCTTATATTCTGAATAAAATCAGCGATGCCAATAAACTACAGAAGCAGGAGTATATCGATGGTCTTTGGTCTAGCATATTGCAAGGAGTCTCAACGGAAAGAAAGATTAATGCCGATAGCCTCAATGCTGAGGTTAATAAGGGGCTTGCTTTCGTCAATAGTGATAAGTATGTTCAGACAAAGCTCGTAGATAAGTTGCTCTATAGAGACCAAATAGACTCTGTCTTTGCAGCTCAACTAAAGGTTAAAAAGTCAGAGCTGAAGATGGTTAATTTGTCGGCTTTAGCAGCTCAGCAAACAGATGATATAGAGGTTAAGGATGGCGTTGTACAAGTTATCTATGCTGAGGGCGAAATCACGCAAGCCAGTATCTCTCCTTTTGCTGCTGGTGCAAGTACTATTGGTGCAGGACTCGGCGATAAGCTGAGAGAGGCTGCCGAAGATGACGATGTGAAGGCAGTCGTTCTGCGTATGAATTCTCCCGGTGGAGATGCTTTCCTCTCGGAGCAACTATGGCATGCCGTGAAGCAACTAAGAAGCAAGAAGCCTGTAGTGGTGTCTATGGGTGATTATGCTGCTTCGGGTGGTTATTATATCTCATCTGCTGCGAACCGAATTGTTGCTCAGCCTAATACGCTTACGGGCTCTATCGGTATCTTCGGATTGTTCCCTAACTTTAGCGAACTGGTTCAGAAAGTAGGGGTTAATGTCGAAGTAGTTAAAACTAATGATTTTGCTGATTTAACGATTAGCATGCCTTACAAGCCTCTAACAAACGAACAGCGTGCGCTTATCCAAAGACACGTAGAGCGTGGGTATGATATTTTCTTGAGTCGTGTCGCTGAGGGTCGTCACATGACCAAGGCTCAAGTGGATTCTGTTGGTCAAGGACGAGTGTGGTTAGGTCGCAAGGCTCAAACGCTTGGTCTTGTTGATAAACTTGGTGGTCTTGATGTGGCGATTAAAGAAGCTGCATCGCTAGCGAAGCTATCAGACTATAGTGTGGACTATGGTGTAACCAGAGTAAATGTTTGGGAAGAACTATTCAAAAGCACTAGTCCAAGTAATGAATTTATTGCTCGCTTGCGTAGTGCATTCCTAACCGATGAGGAGCGCAAGGCTATTCGTATTATGCAGGGCGTTACTCGTTATTCGGGTATTCAGGCTCGTTTGCCGTACGATTTCGAGCCATACTAACATACTATCATTGATTTTAAATGATTCTAAAAGAACCATATTCATTATTATTGCGCCCCTTTGCCTTCCTTTATGGCTTAGGGGTCGCACTGCGTAATATGGCCTTTGAGCATGGGTTACTCCGTAGTGAGACTTATCCGATACCTATTATCTGTGTCGGAAATATCACGGTGGGGGGGACGGGTAAAACACCTCATGTAGAGTATATCCTATCTAAGTTATTGCCTCATTACCGGGTCGCAGTCTTAAGCCGTGGATATAGACGTAAGTCTAGAGGGCAGGTTATTGCCACAGAGCATACGCTTATTGCAGAGATAGGTGATGAGCCTCGTCAGCTAAAGCTCAAATATCCCGATATTATATTGGTTGTAGATGGCAATCGTAGGCGCTCAATGGATTACTTGATGAGTTTACCCAAAGACGAACGTCCCGATGTCGTGATTATGGATGATGGATTGCAACATAGATACGTCAAGCCTTCGTACTCTATACTCTTGGTAGACTCTACACGCCCACTGCAAGAAGATAAGTTACTACCTGAAGGGCGTCTTAGAGAGCCTGCTTCGGCTCGCTATCGTGTCGATTGCATCATCGCTACAAAGTGTCCAGAGACTTTGCGCCCGATTGAGCAAAGACTTATAGAGAGAACTCTTGCCGCTTATCCGCACCAAGAAGTTTTCTTTACTAAAATCCGTTATAAAGGATTATATAAAATCAGTGAATTGGGAACTAATGCCGTGCCTACTTCGATTGATTTAGAGAGAGGTTCGCCAGTGATTGCCCTCTCCGGCATAGCCAATCCCACACTGTTTATTGATTATTTAACCGAAAGGTATAAGGTGGTTGAGCAATTACTCTTTGCCGACCATCACAATTTTGAAAAAGGAGATTTTGAAACAATTATAAGTGCCTTTCAGAGGCATCTAACAGAATATCCTAATCTCTCAATCATTACGACGGAGAAAGATGCTGTGCGTCTTGTCGAATCTTTCGAACGCTTCCCCGAAAATATGCGTGAGCATATACACTATCTGCCTATTGAGGTGGCAGTCTTGCAGAGGGAAGATGCGCTGGAGCGTCAGCTTCGTTTAGCCGTAAAGGCGAAACCCAAGTCTTTACAGAATATAGACTAATTAAACTTGATAGTGGAAAGAACAGAATTATCAAAACTCGGAAAGGTTGCTATCCTTAAGCATTTGACTAAGGGTGTTAAGTGTAAGCACGAAACTAGTGGACTAGGCTTTGCTGAAGATGCAGCGACTATAAACACGCAACCTGAATTAAATACGCTTGTAAGCCAAAAGTTATTTCTTGAGGGTATTCATTTCGATTTGGTGTATACTCCTCTTAAGCATCTAGGCTATAAGCTGGTCGTGGCTGCTGTGAGTGATATATATGCGATGAATGGAGAGCCTAGACAACTACTGCTAAATGTAGGTGTTTCATCTAGATTTTCTTTAGAGGATTTAGAGGACCTGTATGATGGTGTTTATACGGCTGCAGATTTCTATCATTTAGACCTCATTAAGACGGATGTTACCAGTAGTTTAACGGGTTTGAGCCTAAGTATGACTGCTATGGGAACGAGTTTGGAGGGTACTAAGACTCTTCGTAGCGGAGCTAAGCCTACAGACCTCATCTGCGTAACTGGTGATTTGGGTTCTGCCTATATGGGGCTACAACTCTTGGAACGAGAGAAGCGTGTGTTCGCTGGTGTTAAGGGTGATTTTACCCCTGCATTGGAAGGGCGTGAATATATTATTGAGCGACAACTTCGTCCACGTGTGCCTGTTTCGGTTCTGAGTGCATTGCAGAAGCAAGGAGTTGTTCCTAGCTCAATGATTAGTATTTCAGATGGGCTAGCAAGCGAACTTAAATACCTTGCCGAGGCTAGTGGGGTAGGTGTACGTGTTTATGAAGACCGCTTACCAATAGACTACGAAACGGCTGCTATGGCAGAGGAGTTTGGTTTAAATGTAACAACAGTAGCTCTTAATGGGGGAGATGATTATGAACTCTTGTTCACTATTCCTTTGGGACAGATGGACCAAGTCAAGGATATTGAGGGCTTGCGCATCATTGGTCATATTACAGAGCCTAGTTTGGGTGCATGTTTGGTTGCTCGTGATGGCACAGAGCTAGAGCTGGTTGCTCAAGGCTGGACAGCCTCCAAGTAAAGTTAGCTTGTATAATACAAAATAAAAAGGGCTACCGCTTTTGCGGTAGCCCTTTTATTTTGAGCTTGTGTAAGCTAAACCTTACTTCTTAGTAGGAATGCTCTTGAGTACTTCGAGTAGGTGATCCCACCAAAGTTGTACTGTCTTGATTTCGATACGTTCGTTAGGTGAGTGAACGTCACGAAGGGTAGGCCCGAAAGACACCATGTCAAGGCCAGGGAATACGTCTAAGATAAGGCCGCACTCAAGACCTGCGTGGATAGCCTTTACTGCTGGTTCCTTACCGAAGAGACGACGATAAGCATCGGCAGATGCCTTCAGAATAGCTGAGTCTGCATTAGGCTTCCATCCTGGATAAGGGTCACGTATTTCGGCTGTAGCTCCTGCTAGTTCGAATACGCTCTTAACCATTTCAGCTGTGCTATCTCTCAAGCTCTCAGTAGAACTTCTTTGGCTAGTCTCAACAACGATTTTGTCATCGATAAGCTTGATAGAAGCAAGGTTGTTTGATGTCTCAACAAGATTTTCAAGTTCATGGCTCATACCTAGTACACCATGTGGGCAAGCATAGAGCGCACGGATGAGTCTCTTCTTTGTATCTTGGTTGATGCGACGGCTAGGACGCTCAACAGGTTCAAATGTATAGCGAACATTAGGGTCTACACGCTTAAGTTCGTCTGCTACATCAGCCGCAAGTTTGTTGAGAATAGCTACAGCCTGAGCCTTCTCTTCTGGGAGAATACCGATGATAGCATGAGCTTCACGAGGGATAGCGTTGTGTAGGTTACCGCCTGCGATTTCGCATAGTTCCCACTTAAGCTTACTATCGATAGCGTAGAGATAACGAGTAAGTAGCTTGTTTGCATTGCCAAGACCTACATGTATATCACCACCTGAGTGACCGCCACGAAGACCAGAAACGCTTACACGATAGTATTCGAATGTAGTGTGTAGAGGCTTCCATTCAACATCGAAAACAGCCTTAATACCCATACCACCAGCGCAACCGATGAAGAGTTCGCCTTCGTCTTCGCTGTCTAGGTTGATGAGGATTTTTCCTGAGAAGAAACCGGGCTTGAGGTTCATTGCCCCAGTCATGCCTGTTTCTTCGTCTACTGTGAATAGACATTCTAGTGGTCCATGAGGAATGCTGTCGTCAGCAAGGATTGCTAATTCAGCAGCACAGCCGATACCATTGTCCGCACCGAGTGTAGTGCCATCAGCGTGTAGCCATTCGCCATCAACAACCGTTTGGATAGCATCTGTGTCGAAGTTAAATACCTTGTCTGAGTTCTTCTCGCAAACCATATCCACGTGGCTCTGAAGAACAACAGTTTCTCTGTCTTCATAGCCCGGTGTCGCTGGCTTACTGATAACAAGATTGCCCACTTCATCTTGCTTGTACTCTAGATTGTGTTTTTTAGCGAAATCTACAAGGTAAGCAAGAATGCGTTCTTCTTTCTTACTAGGGCGAGGTACCTTAGTGATTTCATGGAAATAACTCCATACAGCCTTAGGGCTGAGCATTGTGATGTCCATAATATGTGTGAATTATATGTTTATTAATCTTATGTAACTTATATGTATTACCTTTGCGCTAACAAATATAGTGAAAAGATGACGATAATCTATGTAGCTAGTGCTGTAGCTATGCTAATTGTGATGCTTTTGCTCTCAGTGAAAGTTATTTTTACTAAAGATGGTCGATTTCCATCTTCACATGTGGGCTCTCAGAAGGCTTTAAGGGATAAAGGTATATCCTGCCACACTTCTCAGCATCACGATATTCAGCAGCATAAGTCCCTCAGTGAGCGACTTGCAGCAAGAGAAGATTAAGATAAGTAGAAAGTATAATATTGTATATGAATAAGAGATATTTAATTGGGGTTGCCACTTGTGCTGTGGCTATGGTTTGCTCTCTCGGCTCATGCAAGGATAATAGCAAGACTGCTGAAGTGCCTAAGGTACAGACTGCTGATGGTAAGGAGGTCGCTATGCCTATTGCCTATGTACGTATGGACTCAGTTCTGAAGCAGTACACTTATAGTAAGGAAATCCAAACTAAGCTGGAGGCTGACGCCGCTGCTAGTCGTAGCCGTCTACAAGGTAAGGCTGCTGCATTCCAGAAGGCTGCAGAAGACTTTGATAGACGTGCTCGCATCAATGCCTTTGTGAGCGAAGATGCTGCTAAGAAGGAGCAAGCTCGCATTATGCGTATGCAACAAGAGGCTGCAGGGCTAGAGCAACAGCTATCAGGCGAACTAGCACAGAAGTCTGCACTTATGCAGGAGGACCTCATGAAGAAAATCGAAGAGGAACTTAAGGCATTCAATGGTGGTCGTTTTAAGCTAATCTTGAGTAATGCAGTTGTGCTTTATGGCGATGATGCTCTAGATATTACGACTGATTTCGTTAAGTATCTTAATGAAAACTATAAGCCTGCAGATAATAAGCAAGAGCAAGCTAAAGAAACGAAGAAGTAATCAGTAGAGGATATTATTCTCAACTAACCACTAGAAAGGGTTGTGCCAAAGTT
>RBKG01000124.1 GCA_003640335.1 Porphyromonas sp. | reverse complement strand
ATTACAGATTATTATTGCGAATGGTTACACGATTACTTAGCAACCTTTTCTAGCCATTTAACCATAGCAAGCATAGTAATCATCGAAACGCAACAAGCGACAACGAAGAAGCACCAGCAAGCCCAAAGAGGAAGACTAGTATAGAGAATACCTCCGATGAAGAGGAGTGAATTACCGAGAGCAGTAGCCGCTAACCAGCATCCCTGCATAACCCCCTGCAAGTGTGGAGGCGCAACCTTAGATACAAATGATAGACCTAGAGGAGAGATAAAGAGTTCGGCTAGAGTCAAGATAAAGTACATACCAATCATTACGAATGGCGTGATACGCATAGCCTCCTTAGATGATTCGTCCATAGCCGCAAGAGCATCCTTACCAGGAAGACCTACCGAACAAACCATAAGGAATACATAAGCTAGAGCTGCAATCCCCATACCGATAGCAATCTTACGTGGTGCAGAAGGTTCTTTACCCTTCTTAGCCAGACTACCGAAAATGCTCATAACAATAGGCGTTAGCAATACGACAAACAGAGGATTAACAGCTTGGAAAATCTCTGCTCCCTTAATTACCGTAAAGCCTAAATCAATCTTAATCGTAGACAAATTCACGTAGTCCTTAGCGAAGTATGTGAGTGAGTAGCCATTCTGGTGGAAAGACATCCAGAAGAAAATAACCACAGCAAATACCGCAAAGAGAGCGTAAATACGTTGTCTGATTTCTTGTGCGCTCATCTTGATTTCCTGTGCGCTTGGCTTATCTTCTGCCTGAGTAGGAGCCACAGTCTTATTCGCATTAGGGAAGTAAGACTTATTCACAAGGAAGATAATCGTAGAAACCACAATCATAATGATAGCAGCTGCGAAAGCATAGTGGAAACCTTCACTGAATACTCCTAGATAAGAGGATACGAAAGCCTTAGTATCGGCAAACTGCTGTCCGCCTACAGACACCTTCTGAGACAAATCTTGCAGATTAGCTAAAGCCTGCTGTGGCATAGCATCGCCAGACTTGAGGTATTGGTGACAAAGCTCAGGAAGGTCAGCATTATAGTCGAAACCATTAACCTTTAGCCACCAGTTACGGATACCTACAGCGATGAAAGGTGCGAAGATAGCTCCTATATTAATGAACATATAGAAGATTTGGAACCCTGCATCACGCATCTTCGAGTACTTAGGGTCATCATACATCTGAGCGATGAGTGCTTGTAGATTACCCTTGAATAGACCATTACCAAAAGCAATTACACCAAGACCAACGCAAGTAAGTGCGAGGTAAGGCGTAATGTTCTCCACTACAGTAGGAGTAGGAATAGCTATAAGCAAATAACCAAGAGCCATGACTACAAGACCACCGATGATAGTCCCCTTATAGTTTTTTGTGCGGTCGGCAATCACACCTCCTACCAATGCTAGTAGATAGATAGAAGCATAGAATGCTGAGTAGATGTAACCCGTTGTCTCCTTGGATAAACCAAATTTAGCCGAGATAAAGAGCGTTAGGATTGCCATCATGATGTAGAAGCCAAAGCGTTCTCCCATATTGGAGAGCGAAGCGGCCAACAGTCCTTTAGGATGGTTCTTAAACATAGTTACTTTATTTTTGGATTAATATTATTCTGTCGTTACACGATTGAGCGCACCAGAGTTCAAATCAAAGTAAATAGCCGTCGTACCGGCTTCTTTGATGTTGAACATCTTCTTACTCATCGTTTGGATAGTTCCTACCTGAGTCATCGGTAAGCGTTCTTTGGCTAGCTCCTTACCATCATAGACTAAGCTAACCTCTGCTATGCCGGGTAGATTGTACACAATCCCTTCACTCTTCTCCCTACGCGCTAGCTCCTTAGGGTCAAGCTCTGGGCTACGCTCTACAATCTTAATGCGCAGAGTAATGGGCTTAGCATCTTGTGCCGTCTTGGTTTCTGAGAAGCCACTTGTAGGGCTCAAATAAGCCAAAGGCTGTTCCATATCCTCTGCCTTAGGCTCGATAGATAAGGTATAACGCTGTGCCGTCATCGTCGTATCGCCTTCAAACAGACGGAGCGTGCGCTGCTCCTCGCCCCTGAGTTTATCTAAGATTAAGCGCATACTCTCACCGTCCTTAGGCATCTGGTCAACTTCACCAGATACGATATTCATCAGATTTTCACGAATATCATAGAGGTAAGTCGAAGCGATTTCAGCACGCTTAGCCTGAGTGATTGCTAGGCTATATTCCTTCGGAAACGATGGTAATGCTCGGTTAGGCTTAGCATAAGTAGGTAGACTCTCTTCAACTTGCTGAGCAGGTAGATTTTTACCATTTATGCTGTATAGGACACCACCGGGAGCCAAGTTGACAAAAGGCGCAATGGTCTTCTTATCAAAGGCAACAAGATATTGCTTTTCTGTATTGGGCACGCCCACTACTCTAATCTTAGCATCTAGGATTTCAGATGTCTGCCAAGATTTTACCCCGACATCCTTACCCAAGTACTTACTACCCCAAGCAGACAATTCTCCCGGAGTGAAGACACATTGCTTCGTTGTGATTACAAATTCATACTTAGTCTTAGGTAGCGTATAGACTATACCGTAATTATTCTCCCCAGTAGCATTGTAACGCTGTACTTGTGCCTTCAAAGGTGCTTGCCATAAAGAAAAAGCAGCACAAGCAACAAGCAAACTTAAACGTTTAACAGATTTGTATATTGCCATTACATCTATTAGTCATCTATTTAGCGCAAACTTACAAAAAAAGCCGGAAACACACTACATATTGTCATCATATAAGCCTCTAAATAGCACTCTAGAAGCATAAAATCAAAGCCTAACTTTATCAATAAATCAAGACCAATATCGAGATATTACGACGGACATACCCATATATAGGTATATAAATCCGCCAAATTCGTATTTTTTTCCTCAATAAATAGTACTTAGTCGGAGTAAATATTATATCTTTGCATCGTAATTGCACGACAACTCTGATAACTACGGAGTTGGTAGCACTTAGATAGTTTGCTAATTAAATAAACTAAATTAATAAATGTATGTCGTGGTTAATTAAATCATCGATTGGGCGTAAGCTTGTTATGAGTATTTCAGGTCTTGCGCTTATTCTCTTTCTGACATTCCACATGTCAATGAACATGGTAGCGCTCTTCTCTGGAGAAGCCTACAACATGGTATGTGAGTTCCTCGGAGCAAACTGGTATGCACTTGTTGCTACTGTTGGTCTAGCGGCACTATTTATTGTACACATCGTGTACGCATTTATCCTTAGTTATCAGAACCGCAAGGCTCGTGGTAACGACCGCTATGCTGTGCCTAACCGTCCTCAGGGTGTAGAGTGGGCTTCACAGAATATGATGGTACTCGGTATCATCGTCGTTGTAGGTCTAGGCTTGCACATGTTCCACTTCTGGAGCAAGATGCAGCTTGCTGAAATCATTGGTCAGCATGACCTCGGCATCGCAGGCGTTAGTGGTCCTACTGATGGTGCTGGATTGATTCGCTACACGTTCGCAAACCCAATCAACCTAGTACTTTACCTTGTATGGCTATGCGCACTATGGTTCCACCTAACACACGGATTTTGGAGCGCACTACATACAATCGGATGGAACAATACGATTTGGCTTAAGCGCCTAGAAAACATCTCGGTAATCTACTCTACCGTTATTGTCCTTGGCTTCGCTGTAGTGATTATCTATTACTACCTAGCTACACTCGGTGTAGTACCTATGCCTTAAGTAGAACAATCAGCTTAAATAGACATTAAGTTATGGCTCAAATCAATTCTAAGATACCACAAGGTCCTCTCGCTGAGAAATGGACAAACTATAAGAATCACCAAAAGCTAGTAAACCCTGCGAACAAGCGTCGTCTAGACGTTATCGTTGTGGGAACAGGTCTTGCTGGAGCATCTGCAGCAGCTTCTCTTGGTGAAATGGGATTCAATGTTCTTAACTTCTGTATCCAAGACTCTCCTCGCCGTGCGCACTCTATCGCAGCACAAGGAGGTATCAATGCAGCTAAGAACTACCAAAATGACGGCGATAGCGTTTATCGTCTTTTCTACGACACGATTAAGGGTGGTGACTACCGTGCTCGCGAAGCTAACGTATATCGTCTAGCTGAAGTAGCTAACTCTATCATCGACCAGTGCGTAGCTCAGGGTGTGCCTTTCGCTCGCGAATACGGCGGTCTACTTGACAACCGTTCATTCGGTGGTGCTCAGGTATCCCGTACATTCTATGCTCGCGGTCAGACCGGTCAGCAGCTTCTTCTTGGTGCTTACTCAGCTCTTAGCCGTCAGGTAGGTAAGGGTTCTGTTAAGCTCTACACTCGTTACGAAATGCTTGACCTCGTTATCATCGATGGTCGTGCAAGAGGTATCATCGCTCGTAACCTCGTTACAGGTAAGATTGAGCGTTTCTCTGCACACGCAGTAGTTATCGGTACTGGTGGTTATGGTAACGCCTTCTTCCTCTCAACGAATGCAATGGCTTCTAACGGCTCAGCTGCTATTCAGGCTTATAAGAAGGGTGCTTACTTCGCTAACCCATGTATGGCACAGATTCACCCAACATGTATCCCTGTACACGGTGAGTTCCAGTCTAAGCTTACACTGATGTCTGAGTCTCTTCGTAACGACGGACGTATTTGGGTACCTAAGAATATCGAAGATGCTAAGAAGCTCCAGCACGGAGAAATCAAGCCTACAGATATCAAGGAAGAAGACCGCGACTACTATCTAGAGCGTCGCTATCCAGCCTTCGGTAACCTCGTTCCTCGTGACGTAGCTAGCCGTGCTGCTAAGGAACGTTGTGATGCTGGTTTCGGTGTTAATCACACAGGTCTTGCAGTATTCCTTGACTTCTCTAGCGCAATCAAGCGTCTAGGTAAGGAAGTTGTAGAAGCTCGTTATGGTAACCTCTTCCAGATGTACGAAAAGATTACTAACGACAACCCTTACGAGACACCTATGCAGATTTATCCTGCTATCCACTATACAATGGGTGGTATCTGGGTTGACTACGAATTGCAGACAAGCATTCCAGGTCTCTTCGCTATCGGTGAAGCTAACTTCTCTGACCACGGTGCTAACCGCCTAGGTGCTTCGGCTCTCATGCAGGGTCTTGCTGATGGTTACTTCGTGCTTCCTTACACGATACAGAACTACCTTGCAGACCAAATTCAGGTGCCACGCTTCAGCACTGACCTTCCTGAGTTCGAAAAGGCTGAGCAAGATGTTAATGACCGCATCAACCGCCTCATGAGCATCCAAGGACAGAAGAGCGTAGACAGCCTACACAAGAAGCTCGGTCACATCATGTGGGACTTCGTAGGTATGGGTCGTGACGAAGCTGGTCTTAAGAAGGCTATCGAACAAATTAAGGAACTTAAGAAGGAGTTCTGGAGTGATGTATTCATCCCTGGTAAGGCTGACAATCTTAACGTTGAGCTTGAGAAGGCGCTCCGTCTTGCAGACTTCATTGAGATTGGTAACCTTATGGCTCGCGACGCTCTTGACCGTCAAGAAAGTTGCGGTGGTCACTTCCGTCTAGAGCACCAAACAGAAGAAGGTGAAGCTCTTCGTCACGATGACCAGTTCGCTTACGTTTCTTGTTGGGAATATCAAGGCGAAGAAGCAGAACCAGTGATGCACAAGGAAGACCTCACTTATGAGTTCATCGTTCGTCAGCAACGTAACTATAAGAACTAACCCTCAAAGGCACTAAAACAATGAGCAATAATATCAAGGTTGAAGATAAGAATATCAACATCAAGGTAAAGGTTTGGCGCCAACGTGACGCACAGTCTCAGGGGGCGTTCGAAACCTACGAACTACAAAACATCTCTCAAGGTAGCTCTTTCCTAGAGATGCTTGACATCCTTAACGAGCGTCTTGTACGTGAGCATAAGGAACCAGTAGTATTTGACCACGACTGCCGTGAAGGTATTTGCGGTATGTGTTCTCTATACATCAATGGACACCCACACGGACCTGACACCGGTATCACTACTTGTCAGCTACACATGCGTCGCTTCAATGATGGCGATACTATTACAGTAGAACCATGGCGTTCAGCAGGTTTCCCTATCATTCGTGACCTTATGGTAGACCGTTCGGCTTACGATAAGATTATCCAAGCTGGTGGTTTCGTATCAGTAAATACTGGTGGTGTACCTGATGCGAATGCAATTCCAATTCCAAAGGTCGATGCTGATATGGCTATGGATGCTGCTGCATGTATCGGTTGTGGTGCTTGTGCTGCCGCTTGTAAGAATGGTTCGGCTATGCTTTTCGTATCGGCTAAGGTTAGCCAGCTTGCACTTCTTCCACAAGGTCGTGTAGAAGCTGCTCGCCGTGCTAAGGCTATGGTCGCTAAGATGGACGAACTAGGCTTCGGTAACTGTACAAACACTCGTGCTTGTGAAGTAGAATGTCCTAAGAATATCTCTGTGAGCAACATCGCTCGTCTAAACAGAGAGTTCATTTCAGCTAAGCTTAAGGACTAAGCGAAATATCATAAACTCCTAATAGCAGGGGCTGTGTCAATTAGTTTGGCACAGCCCCTCTTTTTCATGAGAGCATTGCATAA
>RBKG01000083.1 GCA_003640335.1 Porphyromonas sp. | reverse complement strand
GGTTCATAGTGCATTTATCTATTTATGAGTATCTTTGCTAGGTCCTACTCGCAAGAAAAGTCAATCTCAACACCTTAGAAGCGTCAAGAGCAGATGACAATATCTTGAGCAATGGACTTTAGATAGAGTATATTTTGAATAATTAAATAATAGAAGATATATGAAGAACTTTGTAGAAGAGCTCCGTTGGAGGGGAATGATTCACGATATGTTTCCGGGTACGGAAGAGTATATGATGCAGCACCAAGTGGCTGGTTATGTCGGCATTGACCCTACAGCAGATTCTCTACATATAGGTCACCTCGTGGGGGTGATGATGCTCCGCCATCTACAGCAGTGCGGACATAAGCCTCTAGCGCTTATCGGTGGTGCTACAGGTATGATTGGAGACCCATCAATGAAGAGTGCTGAGCGTAACCTCCTCGACGCTGAGACGCTAGCGAAGAATATCGCAGGTATTAAGAAGCAACTATCTAAGTTCCTTGATTTTGATAGCGATGCCCCTAATGCGGCCAAGCTCGTCAATAACTACGACTGGATGAAGTCTTACAGCTTCCTTGAGTTCATTCGCGATATTGGTAAGCACATTACCGTTAATTATATGATGGCGAAGGATTCGGTTAAGAAGCGTCTTAATGGCGAAGGCGAAGGTATGTCATTCACCGAGTTCAGTTATCAGTTGCTACAAGGCTACGACTATCTCCACCTCTATCGTGAAGAAAACTGCCGTCTACAGATGGGTGGCTCTGACCAATGGGGTAACATTACTACGGGAACAGAACTTATCCGCCGTAAAGATGGAGGCGAAGCATACGCCCTAGTATGCCCACTCATCACAAAGGCTGACGGAGGTAAGTTCGGAAAGACTGAGAGCGGTAATGTATGGCTAGACCCTGAACGCACTAGTCCGTATGCCTTCTATCAGTTCTGGCTCAATGTGAGCGATGCTGACGCTGGTCGTTATATTCGTATTTTCACGACGCTCACACAAGAAGAAATAGAAGCTTTAGAAGCCGAACAAGCTGAGCAACCACACCTACGCCCTTTGCAGAAGAGACTAGCAGAAGAAATTACTGTACTCGTGCATAGCCGTGAAGACTACGAAGCAGCGGTAGAGGCTTCAAGCATACTCTTCGGTCAGGGGACAAAAGAAAACCTTCAGCACCTAAGCCCAGAGATGATAGCTAGCGTATTTGAGGGCGTACCTCAGTTCACTGTGAGCCGCTCTGTCCTCGAAGCAGGAGCTAAGGTGATTGACTTATTCACTGAGCACGCAGCTGTCTTCCCTTCTAAGGGTGAATTGCGTAAGCTCATCGCTGGTGGAGGTGTTAGCCTAAACAAGGAAAAGCTTAGCGACCACGAGCAACTCATCGGCACAGGGGACTTGCTCGGCAATCGTTACCTCCTTGTGCAGAAAGGAAAGAAAAATTACTTTTTGATAACTGTAGAATAACGAATGCGCAAGCAGTTTATAACCCTACTTCTATGCCTAGGCTCTATCTTAGGAGCTCAGGCACAGAATGAACGCGCCAACCAGCGTGCCTACGCAAAGGCTCTTGATGTAATCGGCTCTTCTATGTCGATGCTCAACCACTACTTTGTGGATACGATTAACATCGATAAGATGAGTCGCCTTGGTATAGATGCTATGCTTCAGAGCCTAGACCCCTATACCGAGTACTACAGCAAAGAAGACAACGACAAATTAAAACTTCTTACCACAGGTGAGTATGCTGGTATTGGTGCCGTGATTACACAGCGTCCGGACTCAACGGTTATCATCAACGAACCTATGGAGGGTATGCCTGCCGCTCTTGCCGGGCTTAAAGCAGGCGACCATATTCTAGAGGTTAATGGTAAGGACTACCGCAAAAGTACTAGCGATGTAGTGAGCGCAGCCCTTAAGGGTGCTCCCGGTAGTGCCATCACAATACTTGTACAACGCCTAGGAGAGGCTAAGCCTAGACGCATTAGCTTTGTTCGTAAAAAGATTGTCGTATCGCCTGTACCTTATTATGGGCTTACGCCTCGTGGCTATGGCTATATCAGCCTAACCAGCTTTACGAATTCAGCAGCGAATGAAGTTCGTTCGGCTCTCTTAGACATGAAGTCTAAGCACAACATCAAGGGACTTATCCTAGACTTACGTGGCAATGGCGGAGGCCTACTTGATGAAGCTGTTAAGATTGTTAGCCTCTTCGTACCCGAAGGCACTGTGGTCGTAAATACCAAAGGTCGCCCAGAGCTAAAGCTGAACGAAACTTTCCGTACTAAGCTTAAGCCTATTGATACTACACTTCCTCTTGTAGTCCTTATCAATGGAGAGAGTGCCTCTGCAAGTGAGATTGTAGCAGGAGCGTTGCAAGATATGGATAGGGCGGTTATCGTAGGGCGCAAGAGTTTCGGTAAAGGGCTTGTGCAGTCTACACTATCTCTCCCTCATGAAGGAACTCTCAAGCTAACGACAGCTAAGTACTATATTCCGAGTGGAAGATGTATTCAGCGACTCGATTACCACGAAAGTCGTCTCGGTCGTGAGGCTAAAGAAACTCCCGATAGCCTGAAGGCTCTCTTCCATACTGCAGCTGGCAGACCTGTGAGAGATGCAGGGGGAATTGTTCCTGATGTGAGCATTCAGAAGGACTCACTTCCTACTATGCTCTACTACCTAAGCTATAATCCTGATGTCTTTGACTGGGTTACGAAATACACGCTCAAGCATGCCAAGATTGATACTCCACAGGCGTTTACCCTCACAGACTCTGAGTATGCAGACTTTGTGGAGATGCTTAAAAGCAAAAAGTTTGATTACGACCGTCAAAGCCTCAAGGCTCTTGACAAACTCAAAGAGATTGCCGAGTTTGAAGGCCATTTAGATGGACATGCCAAGATGCTTGTGGATAGTTTGCGCTCAGCCCTTGAACCTAATTTAGGTAAGGACCTTGAGAGCATGAAGACTCATGTTAAGAAGTATCTAGAGGGAAGCATCGTATCTCGTTATTACTATCGCCGAGGAGTCATTGAGAGAGAACTCATCGCTGACCCTATTATGAAAGAAGCCGACAGCCTACTCTCTGATGAAGTACGCTACCGCAACATCCTTAAGCCTAGTAAATAATGAAAAAGATATTTTGCCCTAAGTGCGATGAAGCCATCGTACTCTCTGCACAGAAACTGAAAGAACTCAAAGAGAGCGATGGCGAGCGTATGGCTATTGTATGCCCTAGTTGTACACATCAGTTGCGCATACGTCTCAAAAGTGCTGCCCCAAGCGATAATGAAGACGAGCAAGATAACCAAAGCGAAAACTGGGGACACATCGTTGTCCTAGAGAATGTCTTTGGTTATAAGCAATACTTTCCTCTAAAGAAAGGTCTTAATCATATAGGCAGACGTAATAAGGATACTAAGACAGATATTCCTATTATCACGGGCGACCCCTCTATGGACCGTCATCACTGCATCATCAAGGTTGGGCAAACGAAGAAGGGTAAAACCGTTTGGAGTCTCTCTGATTATGATAGCCGTGTAGGCACCTTTGTTGCTGGCGATTTGCTCGGACCTAAGGAACAGTACAACCTGCATGATGGCGACGTCTTCACTCTTGGAGCGACAAGCATTATCTTCTCTTCAGAGCCAATCCCTCAAGAAGACTTAGGACAAGTAGAGGGAGAGGGCGTACACTAAACACAGAGCGCAAAGAATAATTATGCTTAATTGGTTCGGATTATCCAAGCCTCATAAAGAGACCAAGACATCTACTCACATTCTTAGTGAAGACTTCTTGAAAGCTCTTTACGAGCAAAGCCGTGAGTCTAAGCAGACCATTAGTTTAGAGAGCATTCGTGAGCAAGCCAATATCCCTCAAGATAAACTAGCAGAGGTCGTCGGGATACTCGCAATCTCAGAAGACATCGTCGTTAGTCCTCTAGGCTTGACCCCATCGGGAGAGCAGAGAGCACTCAGCCTTGTACGTGCGCACCGCATGTACGAGAAGTATTTGGCAGAGCACTCTGGTTATGCGCCCGAAGAATGGCACAGCAAGGCTGATGAGATGGAGCATAATCTCGGCAAGCAGGATAAGGAACGCATTATGGCACTCCTCCGTAACCCTCTTTGGGACCCTCACGGAGACCCTATCCCTACGGAGCGTTATCAAATGCCTGAGTCTCACCGCACCATTGCTACTGAGGTCGAGGCTGGCACTTGGTACAAAGTCCTACACATCGAAGACGATGATAAGAAGAGCTTCCGCCAAATCTCTTCAATAGGTCTTGCTAGTGGTACAACCATACAAATCTGTGCGCTCGAAGGGGAGCGAATTAAGCTCTTCTTAGATGGGCAGTACTACTATCTACCCAAGACAGCCCTAAGAAGTATCACACTAGCAGCTCTTGATGACGATGATGCCGATGTGCTTAGAGCACGCACTGTCTTACCCCTCACGGCTCTTAAAGTCGGTCAGATGGCGACAATCGTTGCCCTATCGCCCGCTTGTGTGGGGGCTATGCGCCGTAGACTTATGGACCTAGGCTTCGTCAGAGGTAGCCAAGTGAGCATAGATATGCGCAGTCCTATGGGCAATCCTACAGCCTATGTCGTGCGTCAGACAGCTATTGCACTACGAGAAGACCAAGCTCGCTTTATCTTGGTCGAAGGGATACAAGCAGTTCCCGAATAGAGTTTTGTCGGCTCTTCCTATCACTTAAACGGTTTACTACATTCATCATACTCGCAGGAGGTCTTAATATGTCCGATATTACCCGTCCTTTCCAAATCATGACCAAGGCAGCAGGCGCAAGCTGTAATATGCGTTGCGACTATTGCTACTATCTAGAAAAAGAAAATCTAAACCCTACGCACAAGCAGATTAGTCAGATGTCTAGCGAGGTTTTGGAGGCTTTTATTCGAAGTTATATTCAAGGGCAACCCGAGGGTGCGCCCGTTCTTTTTACTTGGCATGGTGGCGAAGCCTTATTAAGACCTAAATCATTTTACGAAGAGGCTTTACGCTTGCAAGCTAAGTATGCCGAGGGTCGCCCTATTGAGAATAGTCTACAAACGAATGGGCTATTGCTAACGGAAGATTGGTGTCGTTTCTTCCGAGATAATAATTTTCTGATTGGTATTTCCCTTGACGGCAATGAAAAGCAACACGATGCTTTCCGCCGTACCCTTGGCGGACAAGGTAGTTTCTCTGGCGTTATGCGTGGGCTAAACCTCTTACAGCGTCATGGTGTAGAGTACAACATACTCTCTACTATCAATAGCCACAATGCCAACGAGCCCTTAGAGTACTATCGTTTCATTAAAGGTATTGGGGCTAAATACATTCAATTCACGCCCATTGTAGAGCGTATACATGAGGCAAGCAATCGCTATGAACATATTGAAGCGCCTTATATCGACCTCAAGGCCGAACTAAGACAAATGCACGACGGCTTAGGTGTGCGCATGGCACCCTATAGCGTACGACCTAGTCAATGGGGCGATTTCCTTTGTATGCTCTTTGATGAATGGGTAAGGCAGGATGTAGGTGAAGTTTTCGTTCAAATCTTTGATGCGACCTTAGCAGGCTGGATGGGCGTAATGCCGGGGGTATGTACCCTAGCCCCTCAGTGCGGACATGCTGGTATCATTGAGCATAATGGCGACGTCTTTAGTTGCGACCACTACGTATATCCTCGTTATAAGTTGGGTAATGTCTTAAACAGAGAGCTCTCGGATATGATGATGAGTGAGCGACAACAGACTTTCGGAGAAGCCAAACGCCTAGGGCTTACTGAGCAGTGTCGCTCTTGTACTTATCTCCACTTATGCCACGGCGAATGCCCTAAGAATAGATTTGGGCGCAGTCGTGATGGTGAACCCGGTCATAATTATTTGTGTAGTGGCTACTACGCTTTTTGGGAATACTCTGCGCCCTATATGGACTATATGCGACGCTGTCTGATGCTAGAGCAACCGCCTAGCTTCATTATGGACAGACTCGCCAAGGGTCTACCCTTATAGCCTAAACACTTCTCTCTCCTTATACCCTTGACTAAAAACAAGGTATGGTATGGCAAGTAGCACATCATAATATTTTGAGACAAAGTTTATTTTTGTTTGGAGCTTTCATGCTCTTGTGTTGAAATAATCTTTCTTTTAGGATACGCCTAATAAGATATTCCTAAATATAGTCTAATCGTCTCAAAAACAACAAGACAAAGTGGACTTAATTTGCACATGTCTATAATTTTAACTACCTTTGCGACGTAATTTTGAATCATAGCCAGATTCCGCTCCAAATGGATTTAAAAACATGATAGCCTAGTTCGTCTAGTCTATTCACGTATCCTCAGCTATATGAAATTAGCACTATGATATTAAGAGCGTAGCTGCTCATCTTATCTCAGCATCTAGTTTCATATTGCATGTACTCCGAGCTCGTGTTAAGCGACCTCAATACAATTCAAATAAGCCGAGCACAGTTTTTATTTAAAGCTCTCGCTCGGGAATAGTTTACGTTTTTAATAACAACTTCAATTAAATGAATTTCAAAAGACTAAGCACTCTTGGGTTGCTCTCAATGCTTCTGTTTTTGGGCTCTTGCTCTAAGGAACAGATTGGGCAAACACC
>RBKG01000295.1 GCA_003640335.1 Porphyromonas sp. | reverse complement strand
AGCTAAGCCAAAAGACAAAAAAATATCAGTAGGTCATAAACACAACCTACTGATATTTTTATCCTGTTACCTCTAGGACAAGACAAGAAGCATACTACTTTATAGGAAGGAAACCTTCCTTATCTAAAGCCATCATAACACCTCGTAAAAGGAAATTATTTCTAAACTGAATATAATACTTGCGCTTATTATGCTCAAAGGGACACAACATCTCTTGACTTACAAGCTTCTTAATGGCTGCTGAACGCGTGGCAGCACTCTTACGCTCAAATAAATCTTGTAAGTCTGCACTCTGTATCTCCTTCTTCTTAACCACTAGCACCAAGATTTTATATTCTAGTTCGGTGATATGCTCTCGCTCAAGAGCATAATCAAGGGCAGGCATCAGAATACGCTGTTGGACATAACTGTAATCACAAAGCCTTTTAACTTTTTCTATCTCAACCTTTAGCCCCGAAAGAACGTACTCACACCAAGCCAAAAGTTTATCCTCTTCACCACTATCTGCCTCTGAAAGCATTTGATAATAGCGGTCTCTATCACTACAAAAAATAGCCGTAGGATTAACTATGCGGTCAGCGACATCAACACCAAACTTATAATGTAAGAGCAGTGCATAGGTAAAGAGTCGTACAGTACGACCATTTCCATTATTGAAAGGATGTATCCACACCAAACGATGATGAGCCAGCGCAACCTTGATAAGGTCAAACTGAGAAGGAGCATCATCACGGAGGAAACTAAAAAGTTCCTCCATATATGCAGGAACAAGATTACTCTCTGGAGGACAATGGGGCGAGTTAGCTATACGGACATTACTAGGGCGATAGGTACCTGCATGTAGGTCTCCCTCTCTGCCTAAGTCCTGTACAATTATTTGTTGTATCTCCTTAAGGAATGTCTCATTAAGAGGGTAGCCACTTCCGAGATATTCCTCAATATAATTCATTGCATGCTCAATATTTGCAATCTCTCGTGTAGCCTCATCAGCCCTAGAAAGCTCCCCCCTGCCCTCAATTTTCGTTTCTAAATACTCAGCCACGGTTGTATTATTGCCCTCTATACGAGCAGAACCAACACTCTCCAAAAGATGAAACAATCTCTTGAGCTGATAAAAAAGATAAGCAGGAGTAGTCCCATCTATCTCTTGCTTGCGCAGATGCTCAAGCTCTATAATGAGCTTGGTCAAAGTACTATCAAAGCTCGGAGCAAGTAAGCGAAGAGGATAGGCCTTAAATTTTGATTCCATATACATACAAATTCAGTGAGGCAAAGTTACGAATTCAGTTTTAGAAAGACAACAAACTAAATACTAGAAACTTATAAAAATAATCGAAGCATCACGAATTCAGAAACTACTAGTACACGAATTCAGAAATGCTCCGATTACAATTCAATTTATCCTACCCAAAAGCCTTGATTGTCGGCTAGTGGAGACCGCCCGACGGTATCCCAAAGGACAAGTTTTATTTGTTCTTTTGTGGGGCTTTGCAGAATGCGGTAATCGCAAGGCATTGAGACTGAGGGCGCAGGGA